>CAZHXV010000033.1:6785-18515 GCA_964536455.1 uncultured Aquimonas sp. | reverse complement strand
CTTCTCGCAGGGCCAGCGCACCAAGACCGCCATCGCGCGCGCGCTGGTGCACGACCCGAAGAACGTGATCCTGGACGAGCCGACCAACGGCCTGGACGTGATGACCACGCGCGCCATGCGGGGTTTTCTGCGCGGGCTGCGCGAGGAAGGCCGCTGCGTGATCTTTTCCAGCCACATCATGCAGGAGGTCGCCGCGCTGTGCGACCGCATCGTGGTGATCGCCAAGGGCCGCGTCGTGGCACAGGGCACGCCGGAGGAACTGCGCGCGCAGACCGGGCAGGAAAACCTGGAAGACGCCTTCGTGCATGCCATCGGATCGGAAGAAGGATTGTTCCAATGAGCCAGAAAAACGCCCGGCCCGGCTGGTGGGCCAGCCTCGCGGCGGTGATGCGCAAGGAACTGCTCGATCTGTTCCGCGACCGCCGCACCCTGGCCATCTCGCTGCTGATGGGGCCCTTGCTCGCGCCCGCGCTGTTGATCGGCCTGAGCAGCGTGATGCAGAACAAGATGACCACCCAAATGGAGAAGACGCTCGAGCTTCCCATCGTTGGCATGGAGCGCGCGCCGAACCTGGTGGATTGGCTGCGTGGCCAGAACATTGCGCCGGAAGCCGCCCCCGCCGATCCGGAAGCGGCGATCGCGGCGCAGGACGAGGATGTGATCCTGCGCATTTCCGAAAGTTACGGCGAGGATTGGCGCGCCGGCAAACCGGCGCTGGTGGAAATCCTGTTCGACAGCTCGCGCGAGGATTCGCACATTCCGGTGGCGCGCGTGGAGCGGCTGCTCAACGCCTATGGTCAAACGGTCGGCTCGCTGCGCCTTCTGGCGCGCGGCGTCAGCCCCAGCGTGGCGCAGCCGGTGCTGGCCGCACCCACCGATCTGGCCACGCCGGAAAGCCGCGCCGGGCGGGCGCTGGCCTTCCTGCCCTACCTTTTGATCCTGAGCGGCTTCCTCGGCTCGGCCTACCTGATGATCGACATCACCGCCGGCGAACGCGAACGCCAGTCGCTGGAACCGCTGCTGGCCACGCCGGCGGCGCGCGAGGCGATCATGAGCGGCAAGATCGCCGCCGGCACGCTGTTCGGCCTGGCCGCGCTGGTGCTCACGCTGATCGCGATGAAACTCGGCCTCCAGTATTCGCCGGGGCTGGCCGGCAAGGTGGATCTTTCCACCCTCGCGATCCTGAAGCTGATCGTGATCATGCTGCCCGTGGTACTGCTCGGTTCCACGTTGCTGACCCTGATCTCGGCCAGCGTCAAGAGCGTGAAGGAAGCCCAGAGTTACATGAGCATCCTGATGCTGGTGCCGATGATCCCGACGATCTTCCTCATGGTGTCGCCGGTGAAGGATCAACTGTGGATGTTCGCTGTGCCCTTCCTTGCGCCGAACCAGATGATCAACCTGGTGATCCGCCACGAGGCCGTATCGGTACTGCACTGGGCGGTCTATTTCGGCGTCGGCCTGGGGCTTGCGATGCTGCTGTGGCTGGTTGCGGCACGCCTCTACCACCACGAGAAGCTGGCGATTTCCGCTTGATTGCAAGCAGGGCCGACGCCTTGGATATGCACCAGTGTCTCCCCGCCCGCCCGGGTCGGGGAGTGCGTAAGCAACGGACACATTCGACCGCGCTTTCAAGAACGTTCCAAGACTCCCGTGGCGCCCGTCGCGGCTCGGACACACAACGCAAAACGGGCAGGCTTCACAGCCTGCCCGTTCGGTTGCGCGGCGACAACGCCCGCCGTCATTCCATCTTGAAATCGAAGATGCGCCGGCCTTCGCTGGTGCGATTGGAAGGTGCGAAGCGCCAGCGTTCCATCGCGTTGATGGCTTCGCGGTCGAAGACGTTGGGTGGCTTGGCCGAAATCACGCGCACGCCGGTGACGCTGCCATCGGGCAGGACGGTGAAACCGACTTCGACCGAGCCTGAAACGCGGCGGCGGAAGGCCGCTGGCGGGTAGCGCGGCTGCACGGAGGAGATCACGGACGGAAGGCCGCTGGCAACCGAAGCCGCCGGCGATGGCTCCACCGGGCGTGGCGGCGGTGCGACAGGTTCCGGTACGGGCTCCGGGATGGTGGCGACCGGTTGCGGCGGCGGCGCGGTGCGTACCGGTTGCGGCGGCTCCTCCACCACCTGCGGCGGCGTTGTCGCAGGTTCGGCGACGGCGATGGGCGCGGCGGCCGCAGCGGCGGCGCGTTGCTGCGCCGCCAATTGAGCTTGTTCCCTGGCCTCGTTTTCGGCGGCCTTCCTGGCGCGCAGCGCCGTCACTTCGCGCAGCAGGCGCGGCAACGCGGGCGCACCATCGTCGGCTTTCTGCATGAGCCCGAGTACGCGCTCGCTTTCGACCAGATCGCTGGCGGCCACGCGCTGTTCCACATACAGCAGTGCGTAGGGATAGAAGTCGATCAGCGCATTGTGCGCGGTGAGGTTGTCCGGTGCCAGTTCGACCACGCGCAGGTAGTACTCGAACGCGCTCTGGCCCGGCGGAACGAAAAGCTGCTTCTCGCTCACGGCGGTCTTGGCCAGATCCAGCAGTTCCGGAACGGTAAGCGCCTCGGACACCGCCAATTGCGTGCCGACCTCCTCCCCCGTTGCCGGTGCTTCGGTGCTTGGCGCAGGTTCCGCTGCGACAGGTGCCGCCGGCGCCGGCGCCGGTGGTGGAGCCTGTTCGGGAGCCTTGTCGCCCGAACAGGCCGCCAAGGCGGCCACGCCCGCCATCAGCAGGATGGACAGGCTCTTTTTGCCGGCCGGAAGACTGTCTGGCCCCTGCCGGAATCGTTCGAAATTCGATGTATCCATGAAATTGCCCCCAAACCATGAAGTGCGGAGCACGCCTCTGGCGACGCCACACCGCACCATAAGCCAAACCGACACGCAAGCAAAGACGCAATACGCCCTTCCGGCGAGTGTGGCTATTTGCCGATACAAAAGTTCGCAAAAATGCGGCCCAGAAGGTCTTCCACGCCGAATTCGCCCGTGATTTCGCCCAGCACGACCTGCACCGCGCGGAGATCTTCCGCCACCAGTTCCAGCGAAACGCCCTCGCGCAGCGCAGCGCGCGCACCGCCCAGCGCCCGATGTGCGCGTTCCAGCGCTTCCACATGCCGGGCGCGGGCGGAAAAACCCTGCTGGCCATCGCCGATGCCGGCGGCGCGCAGGAGTTCCGCGCGCAACAACCCGGCACCTTCGCCGCTGCGGGCCGAAATCCGGATGGTGGTACGCCCGTCCGCATCGGTGTGCACCCCGGGCGCCTGGCCGTCGCGATCGATCTTGTTGCGCACGACCAGCACGGGAACCGTGGCGGCGATGCCTTCCAGCAGCGCCAGGTCGCCCGGCGAATCCGACTCGGTGACCAGCACGACGATGTCGGCGCGGTCGCGTTCGGCGCGCGCGCGGCGGATGCCTTCGCGTTCGATCTCGTCGGCCGCGTCGCGCAGCCCGGCGGTATCGGCCAGCGCCATCAGCACACCATCCATTTCCACGGTTTCGCGCAGTACATCGCGCGTGGTGCCGGGAACCGCGCTGACGATGGCGCGCGCGTTCCGGGAAAGCAGGTTGAGCAAGCTGGATTTGCCCGCGTTCGGCGGCCCGACGATCGCCACCTGGGGTGTTTGCGCCAGGCGTTGGCCGCACCGCGCCGCCTTCAACACTTCGGCGAAATCCGCATCGACCCGTTGCGCGTCGGCATCCAGCTCCACACCGGCCAGAGCGTCGATGGGTTCGTCGGAAAAATCGATGGCCGCCTCGATGCGCAGCCGCATCCGCACCACGGCCTCGGTGAGCGCATGGACGCGGCGGCTGAATTCGCCGTCCAGGCTGCGCATCGCCGCACGCGCGGCGGCCTGGGTGCCGGCGGCGATCAAATCCGCCACGGCCTCGGCCTGGGCCAGGTCGAGCTTGCCGTTGAGGAAGGCGCGTTCGGAAAATTCGCCGGGCCGCGCCATGCGGACACCGAACTGCGCCAGCCGCTGCAACAGCGCGTGCAGCACCGGCACGCTGCCGTGGGCGTGCAGCTCCAGCACGTCCTCGCCGGTGTAGGAATGGGGCGCGGCGAAGAACAGCAGCAGGCCGCGATCCAGCACCGCTCCGTCGGCGCCGGTGAATGCGGAAAAATGCGCGTGGCGCGGTGTCGGTGCACGACCAAGGAAGGCGTGCGCCACGGCGGCGGCGGCGGTGCCGGAAACGCGCACCACGCCGATGCCGCCCGCGCCAGGAGGCGTGGCGATGGCCGCGATGGAATCGTTCATCGCGGCCATCGTTCCTCTATTTCGCAGCGGCGGGCGTTGCCGGTTCGCCGTGGCGACGCATGATGAACCACTGTTGCAGGAGACCGAGCAGGCCGTTCGTCGTCCAGTACAGCACCAGGCCCGCCGGGAAGAAGGCGAACATCACGCCGAAGACGATGGGCATGGCCTGCATCATGCGCTTCTGCATCGGATCCATGCCGGTGGTCGGGGACAGCTTCTGCGTCAGCCACATCGTCGCCAGGTTCACCACCGGCAGCACGAACAGCGGATCGGGCGCGGTCAGGTTCTGGATCCACAGTATCCACGGCGCATGTCGCAGCTCGACGCCTTCCACCAGCACCCAGTACAGCGCCAGGAAGATCGGGAACTGCACCAGCATCGGCAGGCAGCCGCCGAGCGGATTGATCTTCTCCTGCTTGTACACCTCCATCATCGCCATCTGGTACTTCTGGCGATCATCACCATAGCGCTCTTTCAGCGCTTCCATGCGCGGCTGGATGCGGCGCATCTTGGCGAAGCTCTTGTACTGCGCTTCGGAAAGCTTGAACAAGGCGGCCTTGATGATGACCACCAGCAGCACGATGGCCCAACCCCAGTTGCCGGTGAGCCAGTGCAGCCACGCCAGCAGCGCGTGCAGCGGCTGGGAAAGCACGGTGAAGATGCCGTAATCCAGCGACAGGCCCAGGCCGGGTGCGGTGGCTTCGAGCGGATCGCGCAGTTTCGGGCCCAGATACAGCGTGGCCGTGGTGGTGGCCGTCGCACCGGGGGCCACGTCCAGCGCCTGGCCAAGCGAACGCAGCAGATAGCGCCCGCCCGGCAACATGGCATTGGCGAACTTCGAGGTCGTCCGCGGCTCGGGCACGATGGCCGCGACGAAGTAGTGTTGCAGCATCGCGATCCAGCCGCCGGTCACCTCGCGCTGGAACGGCGCTTTCGGATCGAAGTCGTCGAACTTGAGCTTCTCGAACTTTTCCTGCGGGCTGTACCAGGCCGCGCCGGTGAAGCTCAGGCGCTCGGGATTGGTGAAGCCGCCCTTGGCCGGCGGAGGCGGCAGCCGCAGCATCTGCTGGTAGGCGCTGCCGCGCCAGGCCGCATTGCCTTCGTTGGAAATCGAATCCTCGATCACGACCTCGTAGCTGCCGCGCGTCAGGCGGTAGCTGCGCCGCACTTGCACGCCGTCGCCGCCGCGCCAGAGAAAAGCGATTTCCACGTTGTCCGCGCCTTCGGCCAGCGCCCGATCGCCGCTTTGCGCCTCCATCGCATCCTGATGGCTGGGCGCAGCCGGCGAACCCACCAGACCGTTCTGCACGATGAAGTAATGCGACGGCACGGTGGTGAGCAGCTCCACCGGCGGGCTGCCGTCCTTGGGTTCCTGCGCATAGGCCAGGAGTTCGGCGGAGACGATGCTGCCGCCCCTGGCGTCGATGGCAAGACGCAACACGTCGTTTTCCAGCCGCACCGATCTCGCCGATTCGGGCCTGGAGGATTCCCGTTCGGCACTGGCCATCTCCGGCACCGCGTTGGTGGCCTCATCGGCGCTGGGCACGGGCGCGTCGGGAATGGACGCGGTGTCCGGGATCGAAGGATCGGCACCGGCCTGCATGGCATCGACCGCATTCGCCTGGGGTACGGAATAGTCCTTCTGCCAGGCGTCCCACAGGAAGAAGGCCACCACCAACCAGGCGATCAGGAGAAAGGTTCGGGTCTGGGTCATTGGATTTCAGTCTCAACGCGCGCACCACGGCGCCCGGACGGATCGTCGTCCGCGAAGGTGACGGGCATGGGCTTCTTCAGGATTCGGCCGCCGGAACGGCAGGGCCGGGCATTGTGCCGTGCCCGTCCGCCGGCTTCAACGCGCGGCAGCGTTTGGCCATCATGTGCAAGTCCTCGCGCAACTGCCGCGGCTGGGCGGTCCTGGCCGCAGGTTTGGCCACGACGACCAGATCGCATCCGGGCAGTTTTTCGCGGTAATGCCGGAACCAGTCGCGCACCAGGCGCTTGATCCGGTTGCGCCCGACAGCACGCTTGTCCACCTTCTTGGATACCGCCAGCCCAAGCCGGTGCGGTGCGGCATCGACGGCTGTGGCGCGCTGGGCGGCAGGCAATACGATCCAGCGGAAATAGCGCCCGTTGACGGCATTTCCGGTATCGAAACAGGTGGCGAACTCGCCCGGCTTGCGGATCCGGGAACGGCGCGCAAAGCGCCGGCTGGCATCGGCGGGAACGCGGGGCATGGGAAGCGCTTTGCCCGCTTGCCGGCGGCATCGGGATGGCGCGGCCATCCCGAATGCGGATTACGGAATCAGGCGCTTGCGGCCCTTGGCGCGGCGTGCGCTAAGCACCTTGCGGCCATCGGCGGTCTTCATGCGGGCGCGGAAGCCGTGGGTACGGGCGCGCTTGAGGTTGGAAGGCTGGAACGTGCGCTTGCTCATGGCAGCACCTTTGAATGGGGTTGATCGAGAGAAAGACTGTCGAGTATAGGGCCATCCTTGTCCAAGCGTCAATCAAGGCAAGGCAGGAACAGTCCCCCGGATTGAAATTCGTCGCTCCCGAAAAAGCGCCTTCGCACCTCACCTCCGGCTGCGACCAGGTGGCATTGGCGCTAAACTCGGCCCCTCCCCTCCATCACCGCCACGGCAGACGCCACGCTGTCCGTGCGGAACCCTGTCTGGATTCTATGCTTGCCGCCTGGCCACAAAGCCTCTCCCGACTTGAAGCCGAACTTCCCGCCGAGGAGTTCCAGACCTGGCTCAAGCCCTTGCAGGCACAGCGCGGCACGGAGCCCACGATGCTGGTGCTGTACGCGCCGAACGCGTTCGTGGCCGAATCGGTGGCACAGCGCTTTTTGCCGCGCATCGTGGAACTCCTGCGGCAGTTGAGCGGCGAAGCCGATGCCCAGGTCAAGCTGGCCGTCGGCAGCCTGCCGCGCGAACCTGCGGCCAAACCGCGCGCGGCGGCGACGCGCAAGAGCGAACCCAAGGCGCCGGAAGATTTCGTCGGCAATCTCGATTCCAGCTACACCTTCGACAACTTCGTCGAAGGCAAGTCCAACCAGTTGGGCCGTGCGGCGGCATGGTACGTCGCGCAGAAGCCGGGCCTTCGCGCCCACAACCCGCTGCTGCTGTACGGCGGCACCGGGCTGGGCAAGACGCACTTGATGTACGCCGTCGGCAACGAGATGCGGCGCCTGAACCCGGCGGCGCGCGTGCTGTACCTGGCCTCGGGCGAATTCGCCAACGCCTTCTTCCGCGCGCTCCAGAGCAAGACCACGGATCAGTTCAAGCGCCAGTTCCAGAACATCGACGCGCTGCTGATCGACGACATCCAGTTCTTCGCCGGCAAGGATCGCACCCAGGAAGAGTTCTTCCACACCTTCAACACGCTGTTCGACGGCAAGCAGCAGATCGTGATGACCTGCGATCGCTACCCGCGCGAAGTGGAGGGCCTGGAACCACGGCTGAAGTCGCGCCTGGGCTGGGGGTTGTCGATGGCGATCGAGCCACCGGATTTCGAAACCCGCGCGGCGATCCTGCTGAGCAAGGCCAGGGCACGACGTGTGGAACTGCCCGAAGACGTGGCCTTCCTGATCGCCAAGCGCATTCCGTCCAACGTGCGGGATCTGGAAGGTGCGATCAATACCCTGATCGCACGCGCCAACTTCACGCGCCAGGCCATCACCGTGGAATTCGCGCAGGAAACGCTGCGCGACCTGTTGCGCGCGCACCAGCAGGTGGTGTCCATCGCCAACATCCAGAAGGCCGTCGCCGACTACTACCAGTTGCGCCTGTCCGACCTCAATTCCAAGAGCCGTACCCGTACCCTCGCCCGCCCAAGGCAGATGGCCATGGCCATCGTCAAGGAACTGACCTCCCATTCCCTGCCGGAAATCGGTGACGCCTTCGGCGGACGCGACCACACCACTGTGCTGCACGCCTGCCGCCAGATCCACAAGCTGCGCGACACCGACGGCCAGTTGCGCGAGGACTGGGACAAGCTGCTGCGCAAGCTGTCCGAGTAAAACGGGCTTTCTACCGCTTCACTTCGCCGATGGCCGCCGTATCGCAGGAATCGGCGCAACGGGCGGCTTCGTGTCAAGATAGGCGGGTGCAAACTGGGGATTACCTGTGGACAAGCAGGGAGGATGTGGCGCCCGATACGGGAAGCGTTGCTTCCATCCACGCGGCGCAACAGCTTATCCACAGGCAGGAATCCAAATAAAACACATATAAAACAATGTGTTGAATGAGTTCTAAAGCGTTTTTCGGGGCTCAACCACCACCAAATTTCAAGATATCAAGAACCAAAGAGCAGGAAAGCCCGCAATGCGATTTTCGATCCAACGAGAAGTTCTGCTGAAACCCCTCCAGCAGGTCGTCAATGTCGTCGAGCGCCGCCAGACGATGCCGGTGCTGGCCAATGTCCTGGCTGTGGTCGATGCGGGCATCCTGTCGCTCACCGGCTCGGACACCGAAGTGGAAATGATCGGGCGTACCGCCGTCGAGGAAGCCGAAAACGGGGAAACCACGATCCCCGCGCGGAAGTTGTTCGAGATCGTCCGGGCCTTGCCCGACGGGAGCCGCTTGAAATTCAGCCAGTCCGGCGAACGTGTGACAATCCAGGCCGGGCGCAGCCGGTTCACGCTTTCCACGTTGCCAGCCTCCGAATTTCCCGTTTCCGAAGCGCGCGACGTGGTGGAACGTGCCCAGATTCCCGAAAGCGCATTGCGTGAACTGATCGAACGTACCTCGTTTGCGATGGCGCAACAGGATGTCCGTTTCTACTTGAACGGCTTGTTGCTCGATCTGCGCGAGGACGCGTTGCGTTGTGTGGCCACCGATGGCCATCGCTTGGCGTTGTGCGAAGCAGCCTTGCCGGGCAACAATTTTGGCCGCCGCCAGATCATCCTGCCGCGCAAGGGCGTGCTGGAACTGCAGCGCCTGCTGGAAGGCGGCGACCGCGTGCTGGAACTGGAACTGGGCCGCAATCATGTCCGGGTGCGGCGCGAGGATCTCACGCTCACCTCCAAGCTGATCGACGGTCGGTTCCCGGATTACGAGGCCGTGATTCCCATTGGCGCGGACAAGGAAGCCAAAGTCGAGCGCGAAGTCCTGCGTGCCGCCTTGCAACGCGCGGCGATCCTTTCCAACGAGAAGTACAAAGGCGTGAAGATTGAATTCTCGCCGGGCCAGTTGCGTATCGTCGCGCACAACCCGGAGCAGGAAGAAGCCACCGAGGAAATCGAGGCGGACACCACCGTGGACGATCTGGCCATCGGCTTCAACGTGGTGTACCTGCTCGACGCGCTCAATGCATTGCGCGACGACCAGGTACTGTTGAACGTGCGCGATGCGGCTTCGAGCACCTTGGTGCGCGAAGCCAGCAATTCGCGCAGCCGCCATGTCGTGATGCCGTTGCGGCTTTGATCGAAACTCCTGCTTCGCTCGATTCCGGGCCGAAGGCGATGCGCCTGGAGCGGCTTGGAATCGAGCATTTCCGCGCATTTCCGCGCGTCGAGCTTTTCCCTTCGCCCCGGATCAACCTGTTTGTCGGCGCCAACGGCGCCGGCAAGACCTCCGTGCTGGAAGCCATCCATATCCTTTCCACGGGACGTTCATTCCGTGGCGGCGCGCGCGATGCCCCGATCCGCCGAGGCGAGGCCGCATTTCGCGTATTCGCCGAAGTTAGCGACGAGGCGCGGCAGCAGGATTCCCGGCTTGGCCTGGAACGCAGCGTGAAATCCTGGGCCGCACGGCTGGATGGCGAACCGGTTTCCGCACTCAGCGAGCTGTTTGTGCGCTTGGCGGTGTTGTGTTTCGATCCGGCCAGCCACCAGCTGATCGGCGGTGCGGCGGAGCATCGCCGGCGTTTTGTCGATTGGGCCTTGTTCCACGTGGAACAGGATTTCCTTCCGGCATGGCGTCGCTATCAACGTGCCCTGAAGCAACGCAATGCGCTGCTGCGCTCTGACCTGCCCGACGAATGCGACCCATGGGATGCGGAATTGGCGGCCTCCGGGCAGATCATCACCGAACAACGCCGCACCTGGCTTGCCGAACTGGAACCTGCGTTGCAGGTCGCAGCGCACCGCTTCCTTCCGGAATTGGGCAACGTGCACATCCAGTTTTCGCGGGGATGGAACGAAAGAACCGGCTTGCGCGATGCCTTGATCTCGGGAAGAAGCCGCGACGCTGCACTCGGCCACAGCGCCGTCGGCCCGCATCGCGCCGATTGGTCCTTGGGTTTCGAACATGCGCCGCAGCGCGAGATGCTGTCGCGCGGGCAGGAGAAACTGGCCGTGCTGGCCTGCTTGTTGTCGCAGGGCGAACGCTTCGCCGCCAGTACGGGAAGATGGCCGGTATTGCTGCTCGATGACTTGGCTTCGGAATTGGACGGCCAACACCTGCAACATACGCTGGAGTGGTTGGAAGCCATCCCGGCACAGGTCTGGATCACCGGAACCTCCAGGCTGCCGCTTCCGGTTCGTGACAGGAACGCAGTGTTCCACGTGGAACAGGGTCAAGTGGAACGACAAGACCGGAATCCGGGCTGAAAGCACCCCCTGCTATAATTGGCGAACTTGATCCATGGCCGTTTTCTGGCTTGTGGATATTTCATTCGGACGGCTCATGAACGACGAACAGAACACCTCGGGGAATGGCGACGCGAGCGCCTACGATGCCAGCAAGATCACCGTATTGCGCGGCCTGGAGGCGGTACGCAAGCGCCCTGGCATGTATATCGGCGATGTCCATGACGGCACCGGCCTGCATCACATGGTGTTCGAGGTTGTGGATAACGCGGTGGATGAGGCGCTCGCGGGCCATGCCGACAATATTCTGGTGAGGATCCACGCCGATGGCTCGGTTTCCGTGCATGACAACGGCCGTGGCATTCCGGTGGATATCCACAAGGAGGAAAACCGCTCCGCCGCTGAAGTCATCATGACCGTGCTGCACGCCGGCGGTAAGTTCGACGACAACAGCTACAAGGTCTCCGGCGGCCTGCATGGCGTCGGCGTTTCGGTGGTCAATGCACTGAGCGACAAGCTCACGCTGAACATCTGGCGCGACGGCTACCACCACGAGCAGGAATACCGGCTCGGCGAGCCGTCCTATCCGCTCAAGCGGTTGGCGGCATCGGACAAGCGCGGCACCACGCTGCGTTTCTGGCCCTCGTCGGACATCTTCACCGACGTCACCTTCCACTACGACATCCTGGCGCGCCGTCTGCGCGAGCTCTCCTTCCTCAATTCCGGCGTCAAGATCACCCTCACCGACGAGCGCCCGGACGAACGCGGCGAGCAGCGGCAGGACGTGTTCCAGTACGAGGGCGGCATCCGGAGTTTCGTGGAACACCTGGCGGCGGTGAAAACGCCATTGCACCCGAAGGTGATCGCCATGAGCGGCACCCAGAGCGGCATCACCGTCGATGTGGCGCTGCAATGGACGGATGCCTACCAGGAAACAATGTTCTGCTTCACCAACA
>CAZHXV010000033.1:0-6775 GCA_964536455.1 uncultured Aquimonas sp. | reverse complement strand
AGGATGGCGGCACGCATCTGGCCGGCTTCCGCGCCGCGCTGACCCGCACCCTGACGCAGTACATCGACCAGAACGGCATCGCCAAGCAGGCCAAGATTTCCCTTTCCGGCGACGACATGCGCGAGGGCATGATCGCGGTGCTCAGCGTCAAGGTGCCTGATCCGAGTTTCTCCAGCCAGACCAAGGAAAAGTTGGTCAGTTCCGAGGTCAAGCCGGTTGTTGAAGCCGTCGTTGGCGAGAAACTCATTGATTTTCTTCAGGAAAATCCGCAGGAAGCACGTGCGATCTGCGAGAAGATCGTGGACGCGGCCCGCGCCCGCGAGGCTGCCCGCAAGGCGCGCGAGATGTCCCGCCGCAAGGGCGCGCTGGATATCGCCGGGCTGCCCGGCAAGCTCGCCGATTGCCAGGAGAAGGATCCGGCGTTGAGCGAACTCTTCATCGTCGAGGGCGATTCCGCCGGCGGCTCGGCCAAGCAGGGCCGCAACCGCAAGAACCAGGCCGTGCTGCCACTGCGCGGAAAAATCCTCAACGTGGAACGCGCCCGCTTCGATCGGATGCTGGCCAGCGCGGAAGTGGGCACGCTCATCACCGCGCTGGGCACCGGCATCGGCAAGGACGAATACAACCCGGACAAGCTGCGCTACCACCGCATCATCATCATGACCGATGCGGACGTGGATGGCTCCCACATCCGCACCCTGCTGCTGACCTTCTTCTACCGCCAGATGCCCGAACTGATCGAGCGCGGCCACGTCTATATCGGCCTGCCGCCTCTGTACAAGCTCAAGCAGGGCAAGAACGAGATCTATCTGAAAGACGATGCGGCGCTGAACCAGTACCTCATCAACCACGCGGTGGAAGGTGCGGAACTGCGCTATGCCCCGGAGGCCCCGCCCATCACCGGCATCGCGCTGGAAAAGCTGATGAATCAGTACGCCGAGGCGCAGGACGCCATCGGCCGGCTCGCGCACCGCTTCGATCCGCAGGTGCTCGATGCGCTGCTTTCGCTGCCTGCGCTGAAATCGGAAAGCTTCGACGATGCGCAGGCGATGGCGGGCTGGGCCCGTGCGCTGGAACTGCGCCTGGCGCAGAACGGCCTGGGCAAACCGCGCTTCAGGATTGCCGCACATGCCAACGACGGCGAACGCGGCGGCTTCCTGCACATCGAACGACTGCACCACGGCCTTTCGGTGATCCAGAACATCCCCGCCGGCGCGTTCGACAGCGGCGAGTTCAAGCCTATCCACGAAGCCGCCTCAGCGCTGCACGACCTGATCCGGGAACACGCGCAGATCCAGCGCGGCGGCAGATCCGCGCCGGTGGCGAGCTTCCCGCAGGTGCAGGCCTTCCTGATGGAAGAGGCCAAGCGCGGCCGCGCGATCCAGCGCTTCAAGGGCCTGGGCGAGATGAACCCGGAACAGCTTTGGGAAACCACGGTGAACCCGGAAACCCGCCGCCTGCTGCGGGTACGCATCGAGGACGCCGTCGCAGCGGATCAGATCTTCGCGACCCTGATGGGCGACGTGGTGGAACCGCGCCGCGATTTCATCGAGGACAATGCGTTGCGCGTGGCAAACCTCGACGTTTGATTCCGGCCTCCCAACCCGGCACTTCCAGCGTACCCACGGCCAGGCTCCAATGAAAAAGACCCAGCTCTACCTTCTCGCCGCGCTGATCGCGACCGTGGGCCTGGCGGCGATCTTCTACAAATGGAACGAGCTGAAGTTCCCGTTGACGCCGAACGAGGAGGCCGAGGTCTGGACGGTGCAGGCGCGCATCGAGTACCAGCCCCGGCGCGGCAACAACAAGGTCGTCCTGTTGTTGCCGAAGAACCCTCCCGGGTTCACCGTGCTGGAGGAGCGCTTCCTCGGCAAGAACTATTCGCTGCTGGAGGAGAACGTAGAAGGCGCACGCCAGGCGCAATGGACGATCCGCCGCGCGGTGGGCAAGCAGGTGCTGTACTACCGCGCCACCATCGTGCGCGGCGACGCCGCCGAGGCAGTGCAGAAACGGGCCGAAACCACTCCGCGCCCGGCACCGCCGCCGGCGCTGGAAGAACCGTATGAAACCGCCGCGGAAACCCTGCTCGCGCAGGTGCGCGAAGGGTCGGCGGATATCGCTACCTTCGCGCAGGAACTGGTGCGCCGCTTCAATGCGGGCACGGGCCAGGAAGTGGAACTGCTGTCGGAGAGCCTCGCCGATCCGGAAACCCGCGCCAGGTTCCTGGTGCAACTGCTGGCGATCCGCAACATCCCGGCGCGCGTCGTGCACGGCATCGAGCTGGGCGAAACCCACGCCAGCGAGAACATGCTGCCGTGGTTGCAGGTTCACAACGGCGTGCAATGGATCACCATCGATCCGCGCAGCGCCGCCGAAGGCTGGCCGCGAAACCTGTTGCTCTGGACGGAGGCGGAGCGGCCCGTTTTCGCGGTGGAGGAAACCCCGAACGCGAGCATTGGCTACTCGGTCAGCCGCAATCTGGCCGACGCGATGGCCGTGGCCGAGCAACGGCTGGAAGTGCAGAACGCGGATCTGGTGAACTATTCGCTGCTGAGCCTGCCGTTGCAGGCGCAGGAGGTCTATCGGATCCTGCTGATGGTGCCGATCGGCGCCTTCATCATGCTGCTGCTGCGCAACCTGGTAGGTGTCACCACGTTCGGTACCTTCATGCCGGTGCTGGTGGCGCTGGCCTTCCGCGAGACGCGCCTCATCGCCGGCATCGCGCTGTTCGTGATCGTGGTCGGCCTGGGCCTTCTGGTGCGTTTCTACATGGAACGCCTGCGCCTGCTGCTGGTGCCGCGTCTCACCGCCGTGCTGATCCTTGTGGTGCTCTTGATGGCGGGCGTCTCCGTGGTCAGCAACCGGCTCGGCCTTGAGGTGGGGCTTTCCATCGCCCTGTTCCCGATGGTGATCCTGGCCATGACGATCGAACGCATCTCCATCGCCTGGGAGGAGCGCGGCCCCGGCAAGGCTATGCGCGAGGCGTTCGGCACGCTCGTGGTTGCTTCGCTGGCCTATGTCGTGATGAGCTGGGACTGGCTGGAACACTTCGTCTTCGTCTTCCCCGAAGTGCTGCTGGTGATGTTCGCGTTCACGCTGGTGCTGGGCCGCTATTCCGGCTACCGGCTCTCCGAACTGTTCCGCTTCCGCAACCTGGCGCGCGAGTCGGAAAAGAACGTGCCGCCCGACGCACCGCCGCCCGCGTCGCCGCCGGAAGCACCCTCCGCTTCATCCGCCACCGCGCAAGGCTGAACCGCCATGTACGGACTGTGGCGCACCGCAAGACGCCTGCGAGAGATCGGGCTGATCGGCATCGGCCAGCGCAATGCCGATTACGTGCTGAAGTACAACCAGCGCCGCTTCTATCCGCGCGTGGACGACAAGCTCATCACCAAGCAACTGGCGCTGGAAGCCGGATTGCCGGTGCCCGAACTCTATGCCGTGGTGCGCGCCGAACACGAGATCGCCGAACTGCACGCAAAGCTCGCGCCGCACGACCAGTTCGTCGTGAAGCCCGCGCACGGTTCCGGCGGCGACGGCATCCTCGTCGTCACCGGGCGCCGCGGGGACAGGTACCGGCGCGGCAACGGCTTCATCTCGCGCGAGGAATTCGAACACCACCTGTCCAACGCGCTATCGGGCCTGTTCTCGCTCGGCGGCCAGCCGGATCATCTGCTGATCGAATACTGCGTGCAGTTCGATCCCATCTTCGAGCGGGTCAGCTATCGCGGCGTGCCGGACGTGCGCATCATCGTGTTCATGGGCTACCCGGTGATGGCGATGATCCGCCTGCCCACGCGCATGTCCGATGGCAAGGCCAACCTGCACCAGGGCGCGGTCGGCGTCGGCATCGACATTCCCAGCGGCATCACCAAGCGCGGTGTCTGGGGCACGGAAATCATCCGCGAGCACCCGGACACCGAACACAGCATCGTCGGCCTTTCGATCCCGTGCTGGGATGAGCTGCTGCACATGGCCGCGCGCTGCTACGAACTTTCCGGCCTGGGCTACGTGGGCGTGGATTTCGTGCTGGACAAGCACCTGGGCCCGTTGATCCTGGAACTGAACGCGCGGCCGGGCCTTGCGATCCAGATCGCCAACGGCAACGGGCTTCAGCATCGCCTGGACAAGGTCGAAGCGCTCATCGCCAAAGGCGGGACATCCGCCGATCCGGCCCAGCGCGTGACATTCGCCAGGCAGCATTTCCCGACCCTGGGCTGAATCCGCACGACGGGTCCGCGAGCATTCCATCGGGCCGGCGCACCGGTATGATCGGTGCGCGACCGTCCAATCCAGGAGCCTGTCCATGAACACGAAACTTCGCTGTTTCCTGCTTTCCGCCGCGATGTCGGCGCTGGCCGTGGCGTGCACCACCTCGCCCACGGGCCGCAGGCAACTCATCATGGTGTCCGATTCGGATGTGAACCAGATGGGCCTGGCGGCGTTTGCGCAGATGAAGGCCACGGACAAGCTTTCCACCGATGCGCGCAAGAAAGGCACCATCGATTGCGTGGTCGGCTCGCTGGTGGCGCAGTTGCCGGCGGAATGGCAGAAGCTGCCGTGGGAAGCCCAGGCCTTTGCGGTCGATTCGCCCAATGCGTTTGCGCTGCCGGGCGGAAAGGTCGGCGTCAACACCGGCATGTTCAAGGTCGCCGCCAACCAGGATCAGCTGGCCGCCGTGCTGGGTCACGAGATCGGTCATGTGCTGGCGCGCCATTCGGCCGAACGGCTTTCGCACGAACAACTGGCTCAGGCCGGTACCGCCGTGGCCGGCGCCTACATCGGCCGCAACGCCTCGCCGGCGCAGGTGAACCAGCTCATCGCGCTGCTCGGTGCGGGCACCCAGGTCGGCGTGCTGCTGCCGTACTCGCGCCTGCAGGAAAGCGAGGCCGACCGCATCGGCCAAGAGCTGATGGCGCGTGCCGGTTTCGATCCGGCCCAGGCACCGGAGCTGTGGCACAACATGATCCGCGCCAGCCAGGGTTCGGCCACGCCGCCGCGCCTTTTGTCCACGCATCCAGATTCCGCCGACCGCGCCAAGGTGCTGGCCGAAAACGCGCCCGGGCTGTCCGGCGCCTACCAGCAGGCCCGCACCGCCGGTCGGGTACCCAGGTGCGGTTGAACGCAGCCCGACCCCAAACCGTGGCTTGACCGGTCGCTTGAGAAGCGCCCAACGAGCCGCTAGGCTTTCCAGCCCGCTTTCCGCGAATTGCGTTCGACGCAATCAGAGAGAACACGTCATGAACATCGTGAACATCCTCAAGGCCGGTCTCGCCATGCTGCTGCTGGGTGCGTTGCTGGTTTCCTCTGACGCACAAGCCGCACGCCCGGGCAAGGAAAAGAAGGCCGAGCCGCTCTATCCGAACGCGACCCGCGTCGAACCCAAGATCAAGCCCGCCTCGCGTACCCAGCGCGACATGACCAAGCTCTACAAGGCTAACGAAGACGAGAAATTCGACGAGGTGCTCGCCATCGCCGAATCCCTGATCGCCAACAAGTCCGCCGGCGATTACGAGCGCGGCACGGCTTACCAGTTCATCGGCATGGTGCGCATGGACAAGGATGACTATCCAGGCGCCATCGAATCCTTCCAGAAGGCCATCGAAACCAATGCCCTGCCGAACGACCAGCATTTCCAGCTCATGCACCAGGTTGCCCAGATGCAGGTCTCCGAAGAGAAGTTCGAGGCTGCCGGCGCCACGTTGGATCGCTTCATCGCCGAAACCAAGGTGGACAAGCCCGAGGTTTCGCTGCTCAAGGGCAACATCCTGTACGAACTCAAGCGCTACGGCGAGGCCGCTCCCTACATTCGGCGCGCGATCGACACCTCCGACAAGCCGAGCGACAGCTGGTACCAGGTGCTGGTGCAGATCTACATGGAGGAAGGCAAGCCCGACCAGGCGGTTGCCGTGGCGCGCGAGCTGGTGCAGAAATACCCGGGCGATGCCCGCTATCTCACCAACCTCGCCGCGATCTACGCGGAGGCCGACAAGTACGCGGAAGCGGCCGACGTGCTGGAGGAGGCCCGCACCAAGGGGCTTCTGACGGATGAACGCGGCTATCGCCAGCTCTATTCGCTCTACGCCAACATCGACGGCAAGGAGGGCAAGGTCGTGGAGATCATCAACGACGGCCTGGCCAAGAACATCCTCGTGCCCAGCGCCGAAATCTACAACGTGCTGGGGCAGACCTACTATTTCACCGACAAGATCGATCTGGCCATCGATGCCTACAAGAAGGCCGCCCCGCTGGCCAAGGATGGCGAAAGCGCACTCAACCTGGCGCGCCTCCTGAGCAACGAGGAGCGCTACGCGGAGGCCAAGACCGCCGCCCAGAGCGCATTGTCCAAGGGGCTCAAGCGTCCTGGCGACGCGTGGATCGTGATCGGGCGCAGCGAGCACGGTCTGGGCAACCGCGCGGGCGTGGTCGCGGCCTATCGCGAAGCCGCGAAGTATCCGGAAACCCAGCAGTCCGCCACAGATTGGTTGAAGAAGAACGCCAAGTGAAGGTAGTAACGGCAAGGCGCTTTGGTATAAGCTTTGCAATCCTCATGCACCCCTCCCGCCAGGTTTCAAGGCGTTCCGCGAACCGGCAAGTGAGTGGTGTTCGACCCCCCCTGTTTACGCAGCCAGCATGACGCAGTACGACTTCAATTCCGAATCCGAGAGCGGCAAATTCAGCTGGCTGCGTGTCGCCGGCATCTCGTTCGCGCTGGCCCTGCATGCTTCGGCCTTCATGCTGATGCTCACGCCGGCCGCCCCGCCGTCCGTGGCCG
>CAZHXV010000032.1:13865-18610 GCA_964536455.1 uncultured Aquimonas sp. | reverse complement strand
CGGTGATCTTGCGCCGGTGCGCCAGGGAGAACACCTGGAAGCCGCCCGAATCGGTCAGGATCGGCCCATCCCATTGCGCAAACCCGTGCAAGCCGCCGTGCAATCCGATCACCTCCAGCCCTGGCCGCAGGTACAGGTGAAAGGTATTGCCGAGGATGATCTGCGCGCCGATCTCCCGCAGCGATGAAGGAAACATGCCCTTCACCGAACCATAGGTGCCCACCGGCATGAAGGCAGGGGTTTCCACCGTGCCGCGCGGGAACGAAAGCCGCCCGCGCCGCGCTGCGCCATCGCTTCCCAACACCTCGAACGACATCCGCGACATGGCTTACGAATCCCCGATCCCGAATCCCGATCGCTCCACAACAGCCGAAGGCTGGTCATCCCGCCCCGCCGGAAACACCAGCATCGCATCCCCATAACTGAAGAACCGGTAGCGCTCGCGCACCGCGTGCGCATAGGCGGCCATCGTGCGCTCGTAGCCGGCGAAGGCGCAGACCAGCATCAGCAGGGTGGATTCGGGCAGGTGGAAATTGGTCAGCAGCGCGTCGACGCTGCGGATGCGCCGCCCCGGGAAGATGAAAATCTGCGTCTCGCCCGCGAACGGTTGCACTTCGCCGTCGCGGACGCTGGATTCCAATGCGCGCACCACGGTGGTGCCCACGGCCACCACCCTGCCGCCGCGTGCGCGGGTGGCGCGGATCCGTTCGCACAGGTGGGCGCCGACATTCAGCCATTCGCTGTGCATCACGTGATCCTTGACCTCCTCGGCCCGCATCGGCTGGAAGGTGCCCGCGCCCACGTGCAGGGTGACGTGGCCGAACTCCACGCCGCGCTCGCGCAAGGCTTCCAGCAGCGGCTCGTCGAAATGCAGCCCCGCCGTCGGCGCGGCCACCGCGCCTGGCTCGCGCGCGAACACGGTCTGGTAGCGCTGCGCATCCTCGGCGTCCGGCTCGCGCGTCATGTAGGGCGGCAAGGGCATCTGCCCACTGCGCAGCAGGAGTTTCTCGACCGATTCCACGCCATGAAAGCGCAGCCGGTAGAACTCGCCGTCGCGCCCGAGCACGGTTACCTTCGTGCCATCGTCCAAGGTCAGTTCCGCGCCTTCCTTCGGCGATTTGCTCACGCCCAGTTGCGCCCGCGCCTCGTGCGCGCCCAATACCCGCTCCACCAGCACCTCGACCCGCCCGCCCGTCGCCTTGTGCCCGTACAGGCGCGCCGGCAGCACGCGGGTATCGTTGAAGATCAGCAGATCGCCCGGCTGCAACAGTTCCGGCAGGTCGCGGATCGCGCGATCCTGCAACGGTGCGGGCGCCGGTGGAAGCAGCAGCAGACGGCTGGCCGAACGGCTGGGCAAGGGCTGCTGGGCGATCAGTTCGGGCGGCAGGTCGTAGCGGAAATCGGACTTCTTCAAGACGGTGCGGGCATCGGAAACGGCGGCCATTATCGACGCGCGGCGCGGCGCCGTCAGCAGCGCCAGGAAATCCGTGGTGCTCCCGCCCGGGAATACCGCCACGCCATCGCTGCGCGGCTTCGGCGCTACCATGCCGAAAAACACGCACGGCGGGGGCGGCATGAAGCGCTCGATCTTTCTGGCTCTGATCGTTTCCGGATGGGCGGCGATGGTAAGCGGCCACGCCGCGCACGCCGACACGATTCCAGTCACCCACGGCAATGTCGCCGCGACGGCCAGCACCTGCACGCTGGCGCAGGCGATTTACGCGGCAAACCTCGCCAACAATCTGGCCAACGCGACGCCGCCCGGTGCGAGCACCATCGCGCCGCTGTCGCAGTCGGCAACGACGACGGTCGGCATCGGGTCGTGTAGCGGTGCGAGCAGCGGGGCCAACACCATAGACCTGGCGGCAATTGCCGGCGAAACCCTGAGTTTTGCGAGCGACGACAACTACTGGTACGGCCCGAACGCGCTGCCGCCGATTGCAAGCGACATCACCATCAAAGGCCGTGGCGCGATTCTGGAGATTCCCGCAGGCACGCTGCGGCGGCGCTTCTTCTTCATTGGCGCGGATAGCGCCGGCAGCCGCACGCCGGGTTACAACACGCCGGGCGCGGGCGCGCTGACGCTGCGCGAACTGCATCTGCGCGGCGGGCGGCAGCGCGGCGGCAACAGCCGGTGGGGCGGCGGCGGGGCGGGCCTGGGCGGGGCGATTTACAACCAGGGCGCGCTCGCACTGCACCGCGTCACGTTCAGCGACAACACGGCGCGGGGCGGCGACAGCGGCGATACGGGTCGCGGGCTTGCAGCAGGCGGCCTCGGGGCCGATGGCGGCGTCCTGGGGAACGTCGCCATCGGTGGCGGCATGGGCGGCAGCGTGCCGCTCGGCGCGGGCGATCCGGGAGGCAACATGGGCAGCGTTACCGCCGGAAACGGCGGCGGTGTCGATTCCGGACTCGCCGGCGCGGGCGGCGACGGCGCGCGCGGTGGCCACGGCGGCGGTGGCGGCGGCGCTGGCAACGAGAATTTCACGGGCAGTTCCGGGGCCGGGGGCGGCGGCTTCGGCGGCGGCGGCGGTGGATCTCCGGGAACCGTGAAATCAGGCGGCGCGTTCGGTGCGGGCGGTGCCAACGCCGGAGATCAGGGAGGAGGCGGCGGCGGCGGTGTGGGCGGCGGGGGTGGCGGCGCAACCGTAATTGGGACGGCCACCCGGGGCGGCGGCGGCGGCGGGTTCGGCGGTGGAGGCGGTACTGGAGCCACTGGTGGGGCTGCAAGCGCAGGCGGCGACGGCGGATTCGGCGGCGGCAGCGGCAGCGGTACCAGGGGCAACAACCCGGCACCGGGACGGCCCGGCTTTGCGGCCGGCAGCGGCGGTCGCTCTGACTCGACCAGCACCAGCGGCGGCGGCGGCGGCGCGGGGCTGGGCGGGGCGATCTTCAACCATTTCGGCACGCTGGCGCTGCGCGAAGTCACCTTCCACGCCAACGCGGCGCAAGGCGGTCAGGCGCTGGCGCCCGCCAACGGCTCCATGAGCGGCCACGGCTATGGCGGCGCGCTGTTCAATCTCAACGGCGAGGTCGTGATCGACCATGCGACTTTTGCCGGCAACGACGCCGAAGCCGGCGGCGCGCTCTACAGCATCGGCTACAACGGCCACCTCGACGCAGGCAGCACCCACGCCGGCGTCACGATCACGCGCAGCCTGTTCGCGGGCAACGGCCCCGGCGGCGATCTGAGCAACGACCTGCCGGGCCTGAGCAATGCCCAGCCCAATCTCGCCACCGAAATCCTCACGGTGAACGACAGCCTGATCCAGAACCCGAGCGGCGCGCTGGTGCCGATCGGCAGCAGCACCGGCAACCTGCTTGGCGTGGATCCGCAACTCGGGCCGCTGACGGACAACGGCGGTTTGAGCGATACCCGCCTGCCGGCCTACGGCAGCCCCGCGATCGACGCGGTGGCCTGCGCCTGGCCGGATGCCGGCGTGGATCAGCGCGGCATCGTGCGGCCACAAGGCGCGCGATGCGACATCGGCGCGGTGGAAGTGGTGCCGCTGCCCGACGCCATGTTCGCCGACGGCTTCGAGTAGCGCCCCCCACAAGCCGCCGCCGGGGGTACTGCGCCCGCAGGTGCGGTGATACAATGCACATAACCCACTAATTTACAAGCGAATCCGCGCGGCTCACCCCGCGCTTTTTGCATTGGAATCCACCTTGGAAACCTGCGGTTTCCGCCTCCTGCCAGCGAGCCCTCCATGAACATCATCCAAGCCCTCTCCGAACTGCGCGCCCACGCGGGCAAGGCCCGTACCTGCGGCCTGCCGGACGCGACCTTGCTCGATCTTGCGCCGCGCTACCCGGAACTGGTCGAAGCCGTCGAAGCCGCGCGCGCGCTGTTCGCGCAGGTGCTGGAGGAGTTTCCGGAAATCGTCGCGCTGGACGAAGACAGCCAGCGCGCCGCCGTGCAGGCCGGCTTCGTCAATTTCTACAACCCCGGCACCGTGAACCCCTACGTTGCGCTGGCCGCGCGCGGCCCGTGGGTCGTCACGCTGAAGGGCGCGGTGCTACACGATTCGGGCGGCTACGGAATGCTCGGCTTCGGCCATGCGCCAGACGCCGTGCTCGATGCCCTGGCCCGCCCGCAGGCGATGGCCAACATCATGACGCCCTCGCTGTCGCAAATGCGCTTCACCCGCGCCCTGCGCAAGGAAATCGGCCACCGCCGCGCCGCAGGCCACCCGTATTCGCGCTTCTTCTGCCTGAATTCCGGCTCCGAATCGGTCACCCTGGCCTGCCGCCTGGTGGACATCCACGCCAAGACCCAGACCGATCCGGGCGCGCGCCACGCCGGCAAGGCGCTCAAGCACCTGGCGGTGAAAGGCGCGTTCCACGGCCGCACCGAAGGCCCGGCGCGCTATTCGGATTCCAGCCGCACCGCCTACCTCAAGCACCTGGCCAGCTACCGCGGCGACGATTCGCTGCTGACGGTGGAGCCATACAACGTCGAGCAACTGCGCAACATGTTCGCCGAGGCCGACCGGCGCGGCTGGTACATCGAGGCGATGTTCCTGGAGCCGGTGATGGGCGAAGGCGACCCGGGCCGCTCCGTGACGCCGGAGTTCTACGCTGCCGCACGCGAACTGACGCACAAGCACGGCAGCCTGCTGCTGGTCGATTCCATCCAGGCCGGCCTGCGTGCCCACGGCGTGCTTTCCGTCACCGACTACCCGGGTTTCGAAACCCTGCCCGCGCCGGACATGGAAACCTATTCCAAGGCGCTGAACGCCGGC
>CAZHXV010000032.1:422-13855 GCA_964536455.1 uncultured Aquimonas sp. | reverse complement strand
CCAACCCGCGCGCGATGGACGTGGCCACGACGGTGCTTGGTCTTCTCACCGATGAAGTCCGCGCCAACATCTCGCAGCGCGGCGCTCAGTTCGTGGAAAAACTCGATGCGCTGCGGCGCGAGCTGCCCGGCCTCATCACCAAGGTGCAGGGCACGGGCCTCCTGTTCTCCTGCGAACTTGCGGGCGAATTCAAGTGCTACGGCGAAGGCAGCATCGAGGAATACCTGCGCGAGCGCGGCATCGGCGTGATCCACGGCGGGGAGAACTCGCTGCGCTTCACCCCGCACTTCAACGTCACCGAGCCCGAGGTCGATCTGGTGATCGAACAGGTGAAGCTCGCCCTCCTCCACGGGCCGCGCAAACAGCAGGCGGAGGCGGCGTAAGCCGATCCCGCAGCGCCCCGAAAAGCCGCCGCATCCGGCGGCTTTTTCGATTCCAGCCCCCGCTTTCCCGGAACCTGCCCATGAGCCTGATCCGCACACTCGCCACCTGCCTGTTGCTGTCCGCATCCGTCGCCGCATCGGCCCAGACGCCGGTTCCGGTCGAAGCCTTCGCCAGTTCCAGCAAGATCACGATGCCGCGCCTGTCCCCCGATGGCCGCCATGTGGCCCTGGCGATGGACATGGCCGACGGCAACCATGCGGTGAACGTACTGCGCATCGCCGACAACCAGCGCACCGCGATGCTGCGCCTGCCGCGCCACCAGTTGCCCATCCAGGTGCTGTGGGTGAGCAACGAGCGCCTGGTGATCGGCAAGGGGCGAAAATTCGGCTCGCTCGAACAGCCCATGGCGATGGGCGAAATCATCGCCACCGATTACGACGGCAAGAACCAGACCTACGTCTACGGCCCCGAGCGCGGCGCGCGCAACGCGGGGCTGGTGCCCGGCTACGGTTTCATCGAAGGCGTTCCGGAACCGCTGGACGGGACGTTCTACATGCGCACCTGGCAGCCCGAAAACGCGAACCGCTCCCTGCTCTATGCGATGGATGCGCGCAAGACCACGCAGCGGGAAATCGCCAGCATTGCGGCAAACGACATGTTCTTCGTGCTGCGCGCCGACGGCGTGCCCGCCTATGCCTACGGCACCGACAACGACGACAACTACCTGCTGTACCGCACGACCGACGGCAGGAAATGGGAAGAAATGGCCGCCACGGATATCGGCGGCAAGTTCGTCCCGGTCGCCGTCGTACCGGACAACAGCAAGGCTTACGGGTATTTCAGCGTCCAGGGCGGCCCCTCCAGCTTCGTGCTCGCCGATCTTTCCGGCAAGGAACGCACCGTGCTGTCGGAGGATGCGTTCGCCAGCGCCGGCGATCTGCTCTGGCGCAGTTATCCAACCCAGCCGTTCGGCGTGTTCTCCGGCGCGGGCGTCCCCGCCGTCCATTACTTCGATTCCGACAATCCTTCCGCGCAACTGCACGCGGCCTTGTCCGGCGCGCTGGCCGGCAGCGGACTGCGCATCGCGTTCGTCGATCAGACCCGCGACGGCAAGCTGGTGATGTTCTACGGCTACAGCGACCGCGATCCGGGCGCGTGGTATCTGTACGACACCACGGCCAGCAAGGTTTCCAGGCTGCTGGCAGCGCGCGAAGGCATCGACCCGAAGCGGATGGGCGAACGCCGCCCCGTGCGCTTCAAGGCCAGCGACGGATTGGAACTGGAAGCCATCCTCACCCTTCCCAACGGCATCTCCGACCCCGAAAAGCTGCCGCTGGTGCTGCTGCCGCACGGCGGCCCGCATGCACCGGGCGACGAATGGGCTTTCGATACCGATGCGCAGTTCCTCGCCAGCCGCGGCTACCTGGTGTTGCAGGTCAACTATCGCGGCTCGTTGGGCCGGGGCCGCAACTTCGAGGAAGCCGGCTGGCTCAAGTGGGGTACGCGCGTCCAGGACGACCTGATCGACGGCGTGCGCTGGACGATCGCGCAAGGTTACGTAGATGCCTCCCGCATCTGCGCCTACGGCGTGAGCTTCGGCGCGTACTCGGCGATGATGGTCTCGGCCAGGGCGCCCGAGCTGTTCCGCTGCGCGGTGGGCTACGCCGGGCTGTACGACCTGCCGATGATGTACACCAAGGGCGACACGCAGGAAAGCCGCTACGGCCGCAAATACCTGACCCGCGTGATCGGCCGCGACGATGCCGAACTCGCCACCAATTCGCCCACCGCGCTGGCGGGCAGGATCAAGGTTCCGGTGCTGTTGATCCACGGCGAAGCCGACGAACGCACGCCGTTCGCGCAGGCCAAGGCGATGCGCGCCGCGCTGCAAAAGGCCGGCAACGCGCCCGAATGGATGGCGGTGCCCAAGGAGGGCCACGGCTTCTACAACGAGGCCAATCGGATCGAGATGCTCCGCAAGCTCGAAGCCTTCCTCGGCACGCACCTGGGCATGGCGAAGTAGCCGCGCCCCACGGGCGGATTCAGGCCGCGTAACCGTCCGTCGCGCGAATCAGCGCATCGGTGATCTCCGGCTCGAAGGCGGAATGGCCGGAGGTGGGGCAGATGGTGAGGTTGGCTTCGGGCCAGGCGCGGAACAGATCCCAGGCGTTGCGGACCGGGCAGACCACGTCGTAGCGGCCGTGCACGACGGTGCCGGGAATCTCGCGCAGCCTGTGCGCATCGCGCAGCAACTGGTCTTCGACCTCGAAGAAGCCGCCGTTGACGAAGTAGTGGCATTCGATCCGCGCGAACGCCAGGGCGAAGGCATCGCCCTTGTGCGCGTCGATGAAGGCCGGATCCTGACGCAGGAAGCTGGTGGATGCTTCCCACACGCTCCACGCCTGCGCGGCGGCCAGCCGCTGCCCGGCGTCGTCGCTGATGAGGCGGCGGTGATAGGCGGAGATCAGGTCGCCGCGCTCCACCGGCGGGATCGGCTTGAGGTACTCCTCCCAGGCATCCGGGAACAGCGTGCTGGCGCCTTCCTGATAGAACCATTCGAGCTCCCAGCGCCGCAGCATGAAGATGCCGCGCAGCACGAGCTCGCTGACGCGCGCCGGATGCGCTTGCGCATAGGCCAGGGCAAGCGTGCTGCCCCAGGAACCGCCGAACACCTGCCACTTTTCGATGGAAAGGTGTTCGCGCAGTTTTTCGATGTCCGCGACCAGATCCCAGGTGGTGTTCGCGACCAGATCGGCATGCGGCGTGGAGCGCCCGCTGCCCCGCTGGTCGAACAGCACGATGCGGTACTTGGCCGGATCGTGGAAGCGCCGCATGTTCGGGCTGCATCCCGCGCCCGGCCCGCCATGCAGCAGCACCACCGGTTTGCCCTGCGGATTGCCGCATTCCTCGAAATACAGCGTGTGGCGATCAGAGACAGCCAGCGTGCCGGCGGCGTAGGGTTCGATGGCGGGGTACAGCGTTCTCATTGGTTCACTCGTTGCAAGACGAAGCTCCGATTGTAGCCAGTCGGCAGTAGCGGATCGGTGGTGGCCATCAGGTCAGCAGCAATGCGGCGATGCCCAGGGCGGCAGGCAAGGCTTGCACGAACAGGATTTTCCGGCTCGCGGTGAAGCCGCCGTAGATGCCGGCAACCAGCACGCAGCCGAGGAAGAACAGCAGGATCGCCTCGCCCCGAGCGCCCAGCCACACGCCCCAGAGCAGGCCCGCCGCGAGGAAGCCGTTGTAGAGCCCCTGGTTGGCCGCCAGCACGCGGGTCTGCTCGGCCTGTTCGCGCGAAAGGCCGAACGCGCGGCGTCCAGCGGGCTTTGTCCAGAGGAACATTTCCAGCACCAGGAAATACAGGTGCAGCAGCGCAACCACGGCGGCGATGATGAGGGCGATCCGGTACATGGCACTCTCCGCGAACGAGGGCTGCCACTGTCGCCGGCGCGCGGCAGCGGCGCAAGAGCGTAGGTTCCGGTTGCTCCGGATTTTCCGGCATCGTGGAATTACCGACCGGCTGGCTTCGTCCGAACTTGCCCACTTTGCCATTTGCAGGGTGGAGACGTATTCCCGCCGCGCTGGCAATCGCGGCAACCCTCCGCTTAAGATGTTCGAGCAGCGCCACAATGGGCGTTGTGGGAGCTTGAGAACTCCTTATCTGGCGGTCGAGTGCGTCCGCCACGCATTCCCTGGCTCGCAAGGGTCGGGGAGGCGTCGGCGTATGTCCAAGGCGTTTCGCCCAAAGGCCGTCGCAGCTCTCTGAACGGAGCTTTCGAACTCCCCGATCACCAGAAGGGAGCCGAATCGTGTATCCAAAAGAATCCGCCAGCGCGCCAGCGACGCTGAAGCGCCATTGCTCGCTGACGAGCGTGATGCTTGCGCTCGTGATGGTCTGCCTGGCCTTCCCCTGCGCAGCGGTGGAGCAGGTGCCGGAAGACCCGCCGGTCACGCTGGCTCCGGTCACGGCCATCGGAGAGTCTTTCCCCTGGATTCGGGCTCCCTTTCCCAGTTTCGGTCACAACTTCACCATCGGCGGCGGCGGGGTATTCGCCCCCAACCCGGGCAATTTCACGGAAGTCCGGGACGCGGACGAGAAGGATTGTTCGCAGACCAGCGCCAATCCGGTGGTGGTGACGACGGGCAACAAGGTGGAATCGTTCCTGGATTTTGGCAGCGGCGGGGAGCGGGGGCTGTACCTGCGGCGCACCTACAACCACTACTGGGCGTATCCGGGCCTGTTCGGGCGGCACTGGATCAGCAGCTTCGATTATTCGCTGGTGCATGAGAACGCGGCTGCCACGACGATCTGGGCGCAGCGCCCGGACGGGCGGCGGATCAAGTTCGTGCGCAACGGCACGGAGAATGGCCAGGAGCGGTTCTGGGAGGACAAGGCCGATCCGGTGGCGAGGATCCTGCGCGATCCGGCGACGGGCGGCTTCGTACACCACACCGAAGACCGGACGCAGGAGACCTACAACGCCAACGGCTACGTGCTGACGGTGAAGAACCGGCAGGACATCGGCTGGACGTTCGCCTACAGCGGCAACTACCTGCAGACGGTGACGCACACTTCCGGGCGCGCGGTGCAGTTCGTCTGGACGGCGGGCCGCCTGACGCGGGTGATCGACCCGGACGGCGCGCCCTTCGACTACGCCTACGACCTGAACGCCTTCGGCGCCGGCCAGCACCGGCTCAAGTCCGCCACCTTGCCGGGCGCCCCCGCCACGCTGGTGGCGTACCACTACGAGAAAGCCGGGCAGCCGGGCGCGCTGAGCGGGGTGTCCTACGCCGGCGTGCGCTATGCGTTCTTCGATTACGACAGCGAAGGCCGCACGACGGTGAGCCGGCATCTTGGCCCGGCGGGGGTGGTGGAGAATTACACCTTCGCCTACACCGGCAGCAGTTCCACGCCCCCTAATCCGCCACCCGGCCCGAACCCGCCCGGCGGCGTCTGCCCGGAGCCTTTGTCCGTGCTGTGCGAACTGCCGCCTTTCCCCGATCCCATCGAGGATGAGCAAGCCCTGGTCGAACGCGCCCGGATCGCGGAAGCCGAGCGCCTCCTGCTGAGCCAGCCGCTGGCCATCACCCAGGTGGCGGAAACCAACCCGCTGGGCAAGGTGGCGATCCACACCGTGGAGGATGGCCGCATTACACAGACCCAGGGGCAAGCCTCGACCCACTGCGCCGCCAGCACCACGGCGCGCGGCTACGACGCGAACGGCTTTCCTTCGTCCCACACGGATGCAGAGAACCACACCACGGCGATGGTGTTCGATGGCCACGGCCAGATGCAGACGCGCACCGAGGCGGTGGGCAGCGCCGTGGCGCGCAGCACGAGCTACGCCTGGGACACGGCCAACAACCGGCTGAACGCGGTCACCGTCACGGGCGACCACCGGCAGACCTTCGCCTGGCGCCCGGATCACCGCCTGCACTCGGTGACGGTGCGCAACCTCACCGCCCACGGCACGCCGAACCAGGATCGCACCACCAGCTACACCTACACCTTCCACGGCAACGGCATGGTCGCCACGATCGACGAAGACGGCCCGCTGGCCGAGGCGGGCGACGCCCTCCGCTACACCTACACCCCGCAGGGCGACCTGACCGAAATCCGCAACAGCCTGGACCACGCCACGACCTACGGCCTGCACAACGGCCGCGGCCAGCCGCGGCGCGTGGTGGGCGTCAACGGCGAAGCGGTGGAATACACCTACGATGGCCGCGGGCGCATCACCCAGCAGCGCACCTTCCGCAACGGCGTACAGAAAGACACGGCCTACGCCTATGCCGCCAGCGGGTTGCTGCAAAGCATCGCCACGCCCGACGGCGTGACCGAGAGTTTTACCTACGACAGCGCCCGGCGCCTGACCACGGCCACGCGCAATGGGGTGGGGGGCA
The DNA here is from genome assembly GCA_964536455.1 of uncultured Aquimonas sp. Classification (GTDB taxonomy): domain Bacteria; phylum Pseudomonadota; class Gammaproteobacteria; order Xanthomonadales; family Xanthomonadaceae; genus Denitratimonas. Next base: position 7,567 of record CAZHXV010000032.1, on the reverse strand, counting down.
GCACGCAGCGGCGGTTCTTCTACGACGCCGCCAGCAACGTGACCCGGCAGGAAACCTGGCACACCGCGCCGGGCGAGGGCGCCATCCTGATCCAGCGCAGTTACGCCGACTACGACGAACTGGGCCGCCTCATCGCCCGGCGCGGCAACCACGGCCAGAACGTGGGCTATTGCTACGACGGCAACGGCCGCCTGAGCCACGTGCTGCGGATCGGCACGACCAGCGCCAGCAATCCCTACTGCCCGGCCCTGGCCGCCGGCCAGGCCATCCCGAACGCGATCCGGAAGACCGTCCTGCACTACGACGAACGCGGCCGCCTGACGCAGCAGACCGGCCCCGACGGTTCCCTCACGCGGTTCGCCTACGACCCGGGCGACCGCGTGATCCAGGTCACCGACCCGAGGAACCTCATCACCCGCTACACCTACGACGGCTTCGGGCAGTTATGGAGCCAGGCGAGCCCGGATACCGGCGTCACCACGCAGCAATGGAATGACCAAGGGTTGCGCACCAGCACCACGCGCGCCGATGGGGTGACCCTTGCCTATGGCTACGACCCCCTGGGCCGGCCAACCATCGTCACCGCCGGTTCCGGCGCGCAGGCGGTCACCCACACCACGGTCTGGGATACCGGCACCAACTGCGCCAACGGCAAGGGAAGGATCTGCCAGCTCAGCGACCCGCATCAGACCCTGGAACTGGCCTACACCCCCTACGGCGAACTGGCGTGGCAGCAGCCCACGATCGAGGGAACCACGGGCTACACCCACCGCTTCCAGTACGACGACCTGGGGCGCCTGACCCAGGTGGAATACCCGGGCAACGTGTTCGTGGACTACGTCTGGACGCTGGATCAGGTGACGGCGGTGAACGCAACCCTCGGTGGCCAGGTGCGCCCCATTGCCAGCGGCATCGTTTACCGCGGCAATCCCTACGTGGATGCCCAGAACCCGGTGCCGGAAGGCAGCTACGGGTACGCCCTGCACGGCAATGGCGAGTTCCGCTACGAGTACTTCGATACCGATGCCCGGCCGTTCGGCACGGAGACGTCCAAGCTCAACGGCCTGGGCTGGGTGCACGACACGCACGACCGCATCGCCCAGCAGTGGAACTTCTGGGATGGCGTCAGCCACGTGTACGGCTACGACGAGCTGGATCGCCTCACGGGCCTGGGCACCGGCACCGTACCGCCGAACCCGAACACCCCGTTCACGCACAGCTTCCAGTACGACGCCAACGGCAACCGCACCCAGGAAACCCGGCCCGGCGGCGACCGCGTTCACACGGTTGCCACGAACAGCAACCGCCTGCTGGAGATCAAGACCCCCAGTGGCGCGATCGAACGCAGCTACCTCTACCAGGCCACCGGCGAGGTGAACCGCATTACCGGCCTGTGGAACGGCGACCCCGAGCCGGAACAACCCAGCCCGCCCGGCCGCATTTTCGCCCACGGCTTCGAGAGCGCCACGCCCACCGCCACCGCCCAGTTCAGCTACGACCGCTTCAACCGCCTGAGCGGCATCGACACCCCGTGGCTGGACGCCGACTTCAAGGTCGCCGCCACCGGCATGCGCGTGGCCAAGACCGTCAACGGCCAGACCACGCGCTTCGTGTATGGTCTGAATGGCCAGCTCTTGCACGAACACGACACCGACGCGCATCGGCGCACCTCGCACATCACCCTGCATGGCCAACCCATTGCGCTGGTGCGCAACGGCGCCGTGTATTGGGTGCACACCGACCACCTGGGCCGGCCGGAACTGCTGGCCGACCAGAACGGCAACACGAAGTGGCGGGCCCGGCTGGACGCCTTCGACCGCACCGTCCTCACCGACAGCATCGGCGGCTACCACCTCGGCTTCCCCGGCCAGTACCACGACACCGAAACCGGCTTCGTGTACAACGTCTTCCGCGATTATGACCCCACCACGGGCAGGTACTTGCAGCCGGATCCGATTGGGCTCAATGGCGGGATCAATCCTTATATCTACGCGGAGGGAAATCCTATTTCATTGGTTGATTTTTTTGGATTGCAAGCATGTTTGCCTTACGACCCACCGCTAGAGTCAGTTTGTCCGGAATGCTACTTAATGGGTGCGGGTCGATTACTTTATGCGGGTCTCGCAAAACTAATACCATCTGTGTCTGGCGCAATGACAGGCACATCTATGGAACAGGCAGCATTGGCGGTGTCCATGCGAAATTCACTAAAGGACGGATTCCGTATGCCATTCACGCCGCTTTTTGCAGGCGTCCGACAACCGACATTCTCGCAAGCAATGGTAAGGTATCATGGGGATGTGAGAGCTGTCATCGAAGCGGCTGCCAGAACAAACGCCGCAGTTAATGCGGCTGGAATTACTGGCGTTGGCCTTGGGGTAGCAGCTGATTATGACCCTGACGTAGATCTTGGTGTCATGGCAAATTACCGTGACCCTTGTAGATGTGATTGATATGAGTAGCAACAAGAAATGGCATTCCCCGGTGGCATGGGTGTGGACAATTGTAATAATTGCCACTTTCTGGGGCGTTATATTTTTCCTGACAGGGAGTGCAAGTGCTGCGTCAATACTGACGGGAGTATTTTTTTTAATGGGTGTGATGGGGGTTTTTTACACATAGCGAGATAGGTCGGAAGTGAGCTTGCGAGCCACAACGCCAGATCGAAGTCTAATGGGTCGATGCCGTTGTGGTCGAATGAAATTGGTGCGTATCTCGAAGGAAATATTGGGGGGTGGGCTATCCGGTGGCGTAAGCGTTGATGCTGCTGATGTGCTTTTATGGGAAACCAGTGATTACACAAAGCCAATTACAAGCATTTCGGCTGGCAGGGGCCGCGTGGGTGCGGGGTATGGGCTTGGATTGGGCATGGGCCAATACACGTCAACCACATTTGCAACTCCAACAATAGGGTCTGGCTGTGAATGCAATTAATGGCTTTCATGAAATGAAACGAACGCATCCGTTCTTTTATAGACTGCTTTCGGTATGCGCAATATGCGTTCTGCTCTCCGTTTTTTCCGTTGGGGCAGGATTTTGGGGTGGTTTTATTGGGTGGCCGTGGCTGCAATACTTTTCTGTATTTTCAACTGCAACCATGGTTGTCGTTGGAATGGTTTGTTTTATGATTGCATTCTTATTGTTTCTTTATGAAACAATAAAGAATTTAATAAGGAAGCACGGTAGGCTGGGGTGAGTTTTCTGTACAAGTGGCGTAATAATATCACCATATCGTCTAACTGATCGACCGTATAGCTGGCCTGATTCGCTGCCGTTTTTGCCTGCCCCAGCAGTGCAATTCAACCCAAGAGGCAACTGATATGAGAACCTTAGTGGCATTCCCTCTTCTGTTAATTATTGGATGTAGTGTATGCGCGCAGGAATCCATGAGGCCACAACCTATTGATGCCTGCGCGTCTGGATGCACGGAAGCCGTGATTACTGATGATTCGGAATTGCTCGCTTTGGATGGCTCGATTAAACATGCTAAATTATTGTCTGAGAAATATGCATATGATAATGACTTGAGTCGTGCCATGTATTGGGCAGGAATAGCATTAGAGAATGGCGATGAGAGTATTAGATACAATTATGCGTACTTTTTGTTCCTTTCTAAGGACAGGCGGAATTTGCGCCGGTCTTTATTCCACTTGAGAAAAGCGGAAGCACACGGGAGTATAGATGCATCGACCTTAAAAGCGGAGGTCGAAGCAGCGTTGCAATCACTAATGCAATAGCGTGTGTTGGCGCGCATCGAGAACTGACCCACTTTCGACGCTGATGCGCGGGTAAAACTGACCCACCTGAAGCCCACATCCTGAGCACTTTTGCTCGGGGGATTTCAGGAGTGATCACCCTGGTCATGTTGGCCAAGATCCGGCGGATGCACTTGCGCGATGGCCTGTCGCTGCGCGAGATCGCCAAGCGCACCGGCCTGTCGCGCAACACCATCCGGCGCTGGCTGCGCAGCGGCCAGTCCGAGCCGGTTTATCCGCGCAGGGTTGCCCCCTCCCGGATCGATCCTTACCGTCTACAACTGGAGACCTGGCTACGTGCCGACAGCCACCGGTCCAGGCATGAACAACGTACGGCGAAGGTGCTGTTCGCTGGCCTTCTCCGAATGGGGGCAGGTGTTCGGCGATGCCAGGATGACCGCCGCGCTGCTCAACCGCATCACCCACCACTGCCACATCCTGGAAACCGGCAACGACTCCTGGCGGCTGCGCAACAGCTCCGCCACGCCCAAAGCCAGAACTCCAAACAACGCCAAGGAGGCAGCCGCCCGGACTAGCAACTGATACCCTCAACCCCGTTCCGTGGGTGGGTCAATTTTCAATGCGCGGCCCGGGTCAGATTTAAGTGCGCGTCAACGGCCTTGATGTTTTCTTGTGTGGACAACCAGCCTTCGGTGGTCGGATACCTGTAGATCATCAATGGATCAAGACAGGCACGAGAGAGGCGGGAATGGGAACTGCGCGGGCTGGAAGAAATGCCGGAAATCAACCTGGCGATAGATATCGTGATCCCGTGCAAGTTGTAGATCATAGTGGCCGTAGCCAAGAACCGGGGGCACGCTGCACGAAGATTGAAGGGGTTGATGAGGAAAAAGTCAACGCGCAGCTAGAGATTGGTCGTCCGCTAGGGAACTGGACTTACGATAATCAATGTAGAACCTTCACCACGCAGGTCTTGTGGAACGCACAAACGGATCCCCAGTCTGTTGATTCGGACAGGATTCTTCGCTCACTAGTTCCAGGGATGAGGTAAATATGTTCAAGCACATCTGTTCCGCGCTCGTTGTTTTTATTTTTTCTGGATGTGCCGGCGATTCATCCGGAAACCTGGATTACGAAGCGCTCAGTAAAGAGACTTTGACGTGCAATCCTCCGGCAAGCGCAGAAGTTCAACCGTGGGGGGAAAGCGGATTATCTAGGATTTGCATCATTAGAAGTGGCGCTTTTGTAGCTGCCGAATCTGGCTATGTTCACTTGCGTGGGCAATATGAAGCCGGTAGCAAAGCGGGCATTTGGCGCTGGTATGATGAGAAAGGAAATATCGTCAAAGAGGTGGATTACGATAGGCGTAGTGAGGAATAGCTTCGCGCAGGACGAGCCACCTCTACCTGCACGGCTGTACAAGTTGAGTAATTACCCGACACCTGGGTACCGGTGAGGGTGATCAGGCGACGAGTTTCTCAGCTTGGGTCTGGGTGGTCTCCTCGGGGTCGGGGATGAGCGGCGGCAGGGTCTTGCGTTTGAGCGCCTCGCGCAGTGCCTGGGCCGGGGTACGGCCCTTGAGCCGGTAGCCCCGATGGCTGCGTTCGAGGTTCGGGCCGCAGCAGCAGGCGCCAATCCGGCCCGATGCGGGTTTCTTCCATCAGGCGCAACGGCCAGCGCGATGCCATGTCCGAAATCGCCGGCAGCGCGAACAGGGGCCGCGCCGCGTCGCCGAGCAGCAGGGGTGCGACATAGAGCAGCACTTCATCGACCAGACCCTGCGCCAGCAGCGCACCGGAAAGTTTCGCGCCGGCTTCCACATGAACTTCATTGATGCCGCGCGCGGCGAGCAGCCGCAATGCAGGCTCCAGCACGATGCCATTCGCATCGGTTTCGACCGCCACGCATTCGGCCCCGGAAAACCGCGCATCGGGAACAGCGTGGGCGTCATGCAATACCAGCGTGGGGGCCGAACCATCCAGCACGTTCGCCCCCGCCGGAATGCGCAATGCGCGATCCAGCACCACGCGCAGCAATGGCGCGGCGTCCGTGCCTTCGGGCAGGCGCAGGGTCAGGCGCGGGTCGTCCGCCAGCGCCGTGCCGGAACCGGTGAGGATCGCCCCGCTGCGCGCACGCCAGCGCTGCACGTCCTGGCGCGCGGCCTCGCCGGTGATCCATTTGGAATCGCCATTGGCCAGCGCGGTGCGCCCATCCAGGCTCATCGCCAGCTTCACGCGCAGCCACGGCCTGCCGCGCTCGATGCGCGAAAAGAACCCGCGATTGAGTTCCCGTGCCTCCTCGCGCAACAGGCCGGCTTCCATCGCGATGCCCGCCGTGCGCAACCGGTCGAGCGCACCGCCTTCCTTCTGGAACACGTCCTCGCTGGCGACGACCACGCGCGCGACCTTCGCCGCGATCAGCGCATCCGCGCAGGGCGGCGTACGGCCATGCAGGCCACAGGGTTCCAGCGTCACGTAGGCCGTCGCGCCCTGCGCGCGTTCGCCCGCCGCACGCAACGCGAACACTTCGGCATGAGGCTCGCCAGCACGCAGGTGCCAGCCTTCGCCGACGATGTCATCGCCCTGTGCGATCACGCAACCGACCATCGGGTTGGGTCGCGTGGTGAATTCGCCGTGCCGCGCCAGTTGCAGGGCGCGGGCCATGTGGCGGTGGTCGGTGGTGGTGAAGTTTGCGGAATCAGGAATCTGGGCCATTACCCCTCTCTCCAACCCTCAGCCGCTAGCCGCGCCTTCGATTCCCGCAAGGGGAGAGGGGCTTAGGATTTGCGTGGCTTTTCTGCCGTCGGCGCATTGCTTTCCAGCAGCGACAACTGCCCGCTGGCCCTGGGCAGATCACGCTCCAGCATCTCGATCTCCTCGCGGAAATCGGCCATGTCCGCGAAGCGGCGATAGACCGAGGCGAAGCGCACGTAGCCGATGTGGTCGAGCTTGCGCATCTGCGCCATCACGAAATCGCCGAGCCGGCGCGAGGGCAGCTCGCGTTCGCCGGAAAGGCGCACCTGATGCACGACTTCACGCAGCGCCAGTTCGATCTGTTCCCCGGAAACCGGCCGCTTGTGCAGCGCGCGCGTCATCGACAGGCGCAGCTTGTCGGTATCGAAGGCTTCGCGCCGGCCATCGCCCTTGACGATGGCCGGCAGCTTCAGTTCCGCGGTTTCCAGCGTCGAAAAGCGTTCGCCGCATTTGGCGCACTCGCGGCGGCGGCGGATGGTCGCGCCGTCCTCGCTGACGCGCGAATCGATCACGCGGGTGTCTTCGTGTTCGCAGAACGGGCAGAACATCCGCGCCAGGTCAGCCGTACACCGGAAACTTCTTGCACTGCGCCGTGACGGCCTCGCGCACACCGGCAATCACCGTCTCGTCGTTCGGCGCATCCAACACGTCGGCGATCCAGTTCGCCAGCTCGATG
>CAZHXV010000032.1:0-412 GCA_964536455.1 uncultured Aquimonas sp. | reverse complement strand
GGGGATTCGGGATTGGCAAGAGCGGGGAATCGGAACCTTGAGGGAGACTGCTTTGCGGACGCCCTGCAACAGCCGAAGGCAGGTCATCCCCCAATCCCGAATCCCCGATCCCCAATCCCGGCTTCACGAGTACACCGGAAATTTCTTGCACTGGGCCGTGACGGCCTCGCGCACCTTCGCGATCACGGCCTCGTCGTCCGGCGCATCCAGCACGTCGGCGATCCAGTTCGCCAGTTCGATGGCGTCCGATTCGCGGTAGCCGCGCGTGGTGATCGCGGGCGTGCCAAGGCGCAGGCCCGAGGTGACGAAGGGCGAGCGCGGATCGTTCGGGACGGCGTTCTTGTTCACGGTGATGTGGGCGCGGCCCAGGGCGGCTTCGGCATCCTTGCCGGATACGTCCTTGCCGATCATG
>CAZHXV010000031.1:0-18883 GCA_964536455.1 uncultured Aquimonas sp. | reverse complement strand
CGCGACCCTCGGAATCACAATCCGATGCTCTAACCAACTGAGCTACATCCACCACAAAAACACTTCGGGCTTGCAGGAAGCCCTCACCCTTCTGGCGCGCCCGACAGGAATCGAACCTGTAACCGCCGGCTTAGAAGGCCGGTGCTCTATCCGGTTGAGCTACGGGCGCATCGGTCGATGATAACGCCGTTGCCTTGCGAACCGGACGAGAACAGGTGAAACCCATGGTCGGGGCAGAGGGATTCGAACTCTCGACATCCAGCTCCCAAAGCTGGCGCTCTACCAGACTGAGCTATACCCCGATGCGTCCTGCGCCCCGCAGCCATCCATCTGCCACGGAGAGCCGGAAATCATAGTCAGGATGCGCCAGAACGTCAATTCCGGCGCATCACTATTCAGGCGACGGCGCTCAGAACCCGACCTTGAGCGTCACGCCCACGCGGCCATCGGCGGCGGAACCCAGGTTTTCGCCCAGGGTGTCGTTGAAGCCGGAGGTGTTGGTGTACCACAACGAAACATCCAGCGGGCCGAAGCCCTTGCCGATGGAGACGCTGTAGTCGGTGTAGCCCTCGCCGATGGCGTTGTCCAGGTCGTAATAGCCCACGGCCGCGGCCAGGGTGAAGCCGCTTTCCAGCTCCCACTCGCCGCCGAGGGCGTAGTACAGCGAGGAGCCGCCGAGCTTCATCGCATCGTCCGAATAGGTGACCGAAGCGGTGTAGTTGCCGGCGAAGCCCAGCGCCACGGTGACTTCGTTGAAGTCGATGTCGAAGCCTTCGTTGACGCCCGGATAGAGATAGCGCACGTAGTAGACATCAAGGTTCAGGGCATCGCTGAACTCGTGGTTGTAGCCCAGCCACAGGTTCACCTCCGTGTTCATGCCGTCGTCTTCGTCGTCCGGCCCGGTGAAATCCACCGTGGAAAGGAAGGCGCCAGCGTAGAAGCCGCTTTCGTGCGAGAGAGTGAGTTCGGCCTGCGCGGCGGGATCCTCCTGGGATTGGGAGACGCCGCGCCAGACGTAATCGCTCATGGCGGCGACGTTGCCCTCGATGCTCCAGGCACCCTCCTCGTCGGCAAAGGCGGGAGTTGCGGCACACACGAGCGCAAACGCGCAGAGTCGGGAAAAACGGGGCATGGGGATTTCCTGTGTCGTTCCACCGCCCATCCGGCGGCGGGCGAACATTACCGCAAAATCCCCGGCCCGGCCCCGTGCCGGTTGACACCCTCGCCAACGCTGCCGAACATGCGCCGGCGGCAGTTGCGCCGTGGCCTTCCGGGGATTTCCATGATGTACGCAAGAACGCTCGTCCTGGCCTGCTGCGCCGCGCTCGCCGCCTGCGGCGGCACAGGCACCGATTCCACCGGCAATTCCACTGCCGACACTCCTGCGCCCAAGGCCGAAGCCAAGGTCGTGCACGTTTACAACTGGTCGGACTATGTCGCCGAAGACACCATCGCCCGGTTCGAGGCCGAAACCGGCATCAAGGTGGTGTACGACGTGTACGACTCCAACGAAATGCTCGAAGCCAAGCTCGTCACCGGCGGCTCCGGCTACGACGTGGTGTTCCCCTCGGCGCGGCCGTTCGCGCAGCGCCAGATCGCCGCCAAGGCCTATGCGCCGCTCGACAAGACCGCCCTGCCCGGCCTTTCCAACATCGACCCGGCGTTGCTCGCCGGCCTGGCCGATGTGGATCCGGGCAACGCGCACGTGGTGCCGTACATGTGGGGCACCACCGGCATCGGCATCAACCTTGCCAAGGTGAGGGCCGCGCTCGGCGAGGACGCGCCGCTGGAATCCTGGAACCTGATCTTCGATCCGGAGAACGCGGGGAAACTCGCTTCCTGCGGCATCAGCCTGCTCGACGACGAACAGGAAGCCTTCGGTGCGGGCCTGCTGTACCTGGGGCGCGATCCGAACGCCAATGCGGGCGACGAAACGCAGGCGGTGAAGAATCTTTACGCCGCCATCCGCCCGCACGTGCGCTACTTCAATTCCTCCAAGTACATCGACGATCTGGCCAACGGCGACCTGTGCGTGGCGATGGGCTATTCGGGCGACGTGTTCCAGGCCCGCGACCGTGCCGACGAAGCCGGCAACGGGGTCGAGATCGACTACATCATCCCGAAGGAAGGCGCGCTGCGCTGGATCGACCTGATGGCGATTCCGAAGGATGCGCCTCACCCGAAGAACGCGCACGCCTTCATCGAGTACCTGCTGGAACCCGAAACGATCGCGGCGATTTCCGACTACGTCGGCTATGCCAACCCGAACCTCGAGGCGACCGGACTGCTGGACGAGGAAATCTCGGGCAACCCCGGCATCTACCCGCCGGCGGACGTGCTGGCCAAGCTGGTCGATCCGGCCTCGCTGCCCGAAACGCTGCAACGCGAACGGGTGCGTGCCTGGACGGCGATCAAGAGCGGCCAGTAGGCACGACATCTCCGCCATGTTGGCAGTGCCTTTCTCGATTCGTCGTTCCGGCTTGCGACGGAATGACGGGTTTGCGTTTTCAGACTGAGGCACTGCTGCAACTTTCCCCGCGCGCCACTCGGCCCTGCGCCGGGCGGCGTCACCCGTAGCGATCCCTTTGCCCGAGGAACCGCCGATGTCGTCGATTCCGCCTCGCCGCCCCGCGCCCGTCGCGCCGTGGCAAGACCCGTCCGCGCAGCCCTTCCTGCGCATCCGCAACGTCACCAAGACCTACGGCAAGGTGTATGCCTGCGACGACGTGTCGCTGGACATCTACCAGGGCGAGCTGTTCGCGCTGCTCGGCGGCTCGGGTTCTGGCAAGAGCACGCTGCTGCGCGTACTGGCCGGCTTCGTGAAACCAGACCGCGGCCAGGTGCTGATCGACGGCATCGACATTTCGCAACTGCCGCCCTACGAGCGGCCGGTCAACATGATGTTCCAGAGCTATGCGCTGTTCCCGCACATGAGCGTGGAACAGAACATCGCGTTCGGGTTGAAGCAGGATCGCCTGTCCGCCGGCGAGATCCGCGATCGCGTCGCACAGATGCTGGAACTGGTGCGCATGGCCGATCTGGGCAAGCGCAAGCCCGACCAGCTTTCCGGCGGCCAGCGCCAGCGCGTGGCGCTGGCCCGTTCGCTCGCCAAGCAGCCGAAACTGCTGTTGCTGGACGAGCCGCTCGGCGCACTGGACCGGAAACTGCGCGAGCATACCCAGTTCGAACTGATGAACATCCAGGAGCGCGTCGGCACGACCTTCGTGCTGGTCACGCACGACCAGGAAGAAGCGATGACGATGGCCTCGCGCCTGGCGGTGATGAACTACGGCAGGATCGAGCAGGTCTCCACGCCCGCCGGCATGTACGAATACCCGGCCACGCGCTTCGTCGCCGAATTCATCGGCTCCACCAACCTGTTCAACGGCCGCGTCGCCTCGCAGGACGAAGCCGCCGGAACGGTGCGCGTGTTCTGCGATGCGCTGGGCACGGAAATCCTCGCGCGCCATGCCGATCCCTTGCCGGTCGGCGCGCAGGTGTCCATCTCGGTGCGGCCGGAAAAGATCGACGTGCAGGAAACCGAGCCCGTGGCCGACAACGTGGCCTACGGGCAGGTCGTGGAAATCGCCTACCTGGGCGATGTGTCCATCTATCAAGTCAAGACCGCCAGCGGCGCCATCATCCGGGTGCAGGAAACCCACGCCACGCGCAGTTCCGAACCGCACTACGACTGGGACGACAACCTCTACCTCACCTGGGAAGCGGCCAGCGCCGTGGTGCTGCCGTCGTGAACGCGCAATCGGGCGACATCGGCAACTTCTGGGATCAGTTCGTCCGCAACCTGTTCCGCTGGTTCGGCAGCATCGGGCAGGAGTTCAAGACCAACCGCGGGCGCTGGGCGGTCATCGCGATCCCGATGCTGTGGCTCGGGCTGTTCTTTCTGGTGCCGTTCCTGATCGTGCTGAAGATCAGTTTCTCCACTGCCGTGTTCGGCCAGTCCCCGCCGTATTCGCCGCTGCTGGATCACGCCAGCGACGGCAGCGTGGTGCTGCGCATCACCTGGGCCAATTACGCAGCACTGCTGAAGGACAGCCTGTACCTGAAGGCGTATCTGAACTCGCTGCTGTTCGCCAGCGTTTCCACCACGATCGCGCTCTTGATCGGCTACCCCATCGCCTATGGCATCGCGCGGGCGAAACCGGCATGGCGGCTGGCCCTGCTGGTGGGCGTGATCCTGCCGTTCTGGACCAGTTCCCTGCTGCGCACCTACGCCATGAGCAGCATCCTCAAGGGCAACGGTCTGCTCAGCAATTTCCTGATGTGGCTGGGCGTCATCGATCAGCCGGTGGAGCTGCTCTACACCAACGCGGCGGTCTATATCGGCATCGTCTACAACTACCTGCCCTTCATGATCCTGCCGTTGACGGCCACGCTGATGAAGCTGGACTTCACCCTGCTGGAAGCCGCCGAAGATCTCGGTGCGAGGCCGTGGCAGGCGTTCATGAAGATCACGCTGCCGCTCTCGCTGCCCGGCATCGTCGCAGGCGCCCTGCTGGTGTTCATCCCGGCCGTGGGCGAATTCGTGATTCCCGACATCCTCGGCGGCCCGGATGCGATCACGATAGGCCGGGTGTTGTGGACGGAGTTCTTCAGCAACCGCGACTGGCCGCTGGCTTCGGCCGTGGCAGTGGCGATGCTGCTGCTCATCGTGGTGCCCACGCTGATCTTCGAGTACATCGAAAACCGCAACGAAGAAAAGGCCGCCAGGAAATGAACCGCAAGCCCTGGTTCCTCTACACCACGATGGCGTTCGGCTACGCCTTCCTCTACGTCCCGATCGTCTCGGTGATCGTGTTCTCGTTCAACAAGTCGCGCCTGGTCACGGTGTGGGGCGGCTTCTCGACGCAGTGGTACGGCAGGTTGTTCGAGAACGAACAAATCCTCGCTGCGGCCTGGCGCAGCTTCCTGATCGCCGCCACCTCCGCCAGCTTCGCCGTCGTGGTCGGCACCGCCGCCGGCCTGGCGCTGGCGCGTTTCGGGCGCTTTCCGGGGCGCGGCCTGCTATCGCTGATGAACTCCGCGCCGCTGGTGATGCCCGAGGTGATGCTCGGCCTTTCCGGCCTGTTGCTGTTCGTCAGCCTGCAACAGCTCATCGGCTGGCCGCAGCGCGGCATGACCACGATCGCGATGGCGCACATCACCTTCACCGCCTGCTATGTCACCGTGGTGGTGCGTTCGCGCCTCACGCAGATGGACGTGAGCCTGGAAGAAGCCGCGATGGATCTGGGCGCGCGCCCGTGGAAAGTGTTTTTCCTCATCACCCTGCCCTTGATCGCCCCCGCCTTGGCGGCGGGCTGGCTGCTCGCCTTCACCCTCTCGCTGGACGATCTGGTCATCGCCAGCTTCACCTCCGGCCCCGGCGCCAGCACCTTGCCGATGCTGGTCTATTCCAAGGTGAAACTCGGCGTCACCCCGGAAATCAACGCGCTGGCTACATTGATCGTGGTGCTGGTGATGGTGGCGGTGAGCGTTGCGGGCGTGCTGCTGCATCGGCAGCAGCGGGCGCAGGGGCGGTGATGGTGGCAAGGCGCGGCAAGCGAACCTGCGCCGATTACCTTCCCACCTGTCGCACAGCCACGGGTTTGGATCGCGATTTCGTATAGACGAACACGGTGGCGGGCGGGACGTTGCGCAGTACGGTTTCCCCGCGCACCACGTGCAGACCCAGGGCTTGCAGCACTTCCGGCTTGATCGGGGAGCGCGGGCCGTAGGTGAACTGGATGAAGCGGCCTCCCGGCTTGAGGCAATCGAATGCGGCGGCGAGGATGTCGTGCTGCAGTTCGCGCGGCATGGAGAGGAGGCCAAGACTGGAGACCACCGCATCCGCCGCGCCGCCCTGCGCGTAGCCGATCTTTTCCGATTCGGCTTTCAGGTCGCGCGCATCCGCACAGAGGATACGGGTTCCGGGAAATTCCTTCGCCAGGTGCCTGGCCAGATCGGGATTCAATTCGACCACGACCAGATCGGAAGGCGCGATGCCGCGCGCGATGAGGGCGCGGGTCATGACGCCGGTGCCGCCGCCCAGTTCGATCACGCGCCGCGCATCGTGCGGCACTTCGTCCATCATGCTGCGTACCAGGTACGGGCCGGACGGGGAAATCGCGGCGGTTTTCACCGGGTGGCGCAGCCACTGGCGGAAGAAGCGCCAGTGATCAGAAGGGACGCGCCAGAGGCGGTGAAGACGGGTTTGCATGTGGGGCGGGCCTGGGATCGAAAACCTGGGATTCCTGACGAGGGCGGCATCGGAAAGCGGATGCCGCGCCGGCGACGTAGCATGGTCGCGCCGCTGCGGCAGGGTCAATACGTCATCGTCGTCGCAGTTCCCACGCGCCGTGGATGCGCGGATCGCGGGAAAAATCCGGGCCGAGGGTGGCGCCGCGGATGTCCCGCACGTCGAATTCCTCGGCCAGTTCCGCATCCAATTTGAAGCGCCGGGCGTTGTTGGAAAACAGGATCAACCCACCCGGCGCCAGGTGCGCGAAGCAGGCGCGCAGCAGCCGTGCGTGTTCGTGCTGCACATCGAAATCCTCGGCACGGGCGGAATTGGAGAACGTGGGCGGGTCGCAGAAGATGAGGTCGAAGCGGGCGCGTTCTTCTTCCAGCCACTCCATCACGTCGGCCTGCACGAAGCGATGCGCCGGGCCGCCGAGGCGGTTCAGGCTGAAATTGCGTGCGGCCCAATCCAGATACGTGGCGGAAAGATCGACGCTGGTGGTGGAGGCCGCACCGCCGAGCGCGGCCTGCACGCTGGCCGCGCCGGTGTAGCAGAACAGGTTGAGGAAGCGCTTGCCGCGCGCTTCCTGCGCGATGCGCAGGCGCAGCGGGCGGTGATCGAGGAACAGGCCGGTGTCCAGATAATCGAACAGGTTGACGCGCAGCCGCGCCGCACCTTCGCGCACATGGATGAACTGGCCGCGCTGGTCGAAGTGCCCGTACTTGGAGCCACCTTTGCCGCGCTGGCGGGTCTTGACCGCAATCGCCTGCCGTGGGGTTTGGAACACGCCGGCGGCGGCGGATACCAGTTCGCGCAGGCGCTTGCCCGCCACTTCTTCGGGAATGGCGGCAGGCGCCTGGTATTCCTGCACATGAAGGAAAGTACGCGGCGCGGCGGCAGGTTCGTCCTCCGGCGTGCCGGTATAGACGTCGATGGCCGCGGCGTATTCGGGCAGGTCGGCATCGTAGGCGCGGAAGCAGGCCACCTCGTCCTTCTTCAGCCATGCCTTGAGCACGCGCAGATTGCGGCGCAGGCGGTTGGCAACCATTTCCGCGCCTTCGCTGAGCGGCTTTTCCGAAGGCTTGTTTTCGCCCGGCGGGTGGATGCTGTCGATGCGCAGCAATTCGCAGGCCAATGCGCCGTTGAAAAGTGCGTAGCGCTTGTCCGGTTTCAGGCCGAGCGCAGGCCCAAGGCCCGCCTGCGCGGCGGTGAGCACGGCGGCGCGCCAACCGGCGAAACCGCGTTTGAGCGCCGTGCCGAACTGGCGATACAGCGTGGCATCGGCGGCGAGGCGCTCGTCGTAGGGCGGATTGCAGACCACCAGGCCCGGCGCCAGGCCCGGTGGCGGGGTGAGTTCGGCGACATCGCGCTGCGCGACCACGATGAGGTCTTCAAGCCCGGCCTGCCGGATGTTGATGCGCGCGGCCTTCACGGCGGCAGGGTCGAGATCGAAACCGAAAAAGCGCGATGGCTTTTCTGCGACGAGCGCGCGCAAGCCCGTTTCCGCGCGCTGCCGTGCCTCGGCCAACAGACCGCCCCACAGCGCCGCATCGTGCCCGCGCCAGCCGGAAAAACCGAAGCGCTCACGCTCCAGGGCAGGCGCGACATCCGCCGCCATGCGCACGGCTTCGATCAGCAGCGTGCCCGAGCCGCACATCGGGTCGATCAAGGCACCGCCCGCCGCGTTCGTCTCCCTCCAGCCGCCACGCAGCAGCACCGCGCAGGCGAGGTTTTCCTTCAGCGGTGCATCGCCCTGCTGCACGCGCCAGCCGCGCCGGTGCAGCGCCTCGCCCGCCAGATCCAGCGAGAGCGTGGCGCGGTTCTTGCGGATGGAAAGATTGACGCGCACGTCCGGCGCGGAGGTATCCACCGAAGGCCGCACGCCGAAGCGTTCGCGGAACTGATCGACGATGGCGTCCTTGGCCTTCTGCGCCGCGTAGTTGGCGTGCGTGAGCTGCGAGGAATGCACGTTCGCATCCACCGCCAGCGTGCCGTGTTCGGACAGGTGTTCCGACCAGTCGATCTGCTGCACGCCGGCGTAAAGCGCGGCTTCGTCCGGCGCCTCGGATTCGGATAGTTTCAGCAGTACGCGGCTGGCCAGGTGCGACCACAGGCAGGCGCGGTAGCCGGCGTCCAGCGCGCCGGAAAAATGCACGCCGGCCAGGGCTTCGCGCACTTCCTGCGCACCCAGCCGCTGCAATTCCTCCACCAGCAGGTATTCCAGCCCTTTCGCGCACGGCGCGAAGAACGCGAGCGCGACGGCGTTCATGCCAGCGCCCTGAGGAAGCGGCCGAATTCTTCGGCGACGAAATCCACGTGCGCTTCCAGCCGGTGCGTGTCGTCCACCAGGGTGAGCCTGTCCAACCGCTCCCCGCACCACGCGATGACCTGCTGCGCCGGGATCACCTCGTCGCGCCAGGCGTGGATCGTCCAGGTCGGCACGCGCGCCGCACGATCTGCCGCGCATCCATGCGGCGCGCGTGCCGACCTGGACGATCCACGCCTGGCGCATGGATGCGCGGCAGATCGTGCGGCAGTTCCACCGGTGGCGCCATCAGGAACAGGCCCACGCATTCCACCCGCAGCGAGGCCATTGCGCTGGTGTACGCGCCCAGGCTGGAACCGGCCAGCACCAGAGGTTCGCGCACGTTCCGCGCGGCATCCACCAGGCGCTGGATGCGGCGCTCCACATCCTCCGGTTGACCGCTTTCGTCCAGATCGCGGTAATCCAGCCGCTGGCTGCTCCAGCCCAGACGCCCAGCCGCGCGCGCCAGCACCGACACCTTGGTCGCGTCCGGGCGGCTGTTGAGTCCATGCGAAAGCAGGCAGTGCCCGGGCGTCATGGCTCGGAGGCGGAAGGAAGTGGTGCGGTCATCCGGCGATGCTATCAGCGCGGCATCGGGATGGGGAATGACGAAGCGGGCCGCTGCGCGCCTTATGCTCTTGCCAATCCCCAATCCCCAATCCCCAAATGAACGACTGGCCGCTTCCCTACACCGACAAGCTTCAGCCAAGGCGGGTCGAAGACATCGACCTCATCGTCGTCCATTGCACCGAGCTGCCGGATCTGGCCACCGCGCGCGAATACGGCGAGCGCGTCCTGTACGGCTCCGGCACCGGCAACAGCGGCCATTACTACATCGACCGCGACGGCACGATCCACCGCTTCATCCCGAACGAGCGCATCGCCCACCATGTGCGCGGCCACAACCTGCGCGCCATCGGCATCGAACTCGTCAACACCGGGCGCTTCCCGCATTGGCTGGATTCGCGCCATCAGGCGATGGACGAACCCTATCCCGAAGCACAGATCGCGGCTCTGGTTCGACTGCTGCGCCTGCTGGTCCGGGACCTGCCCAACCTGGCCCTCATCGCAGGGCACGAAGACCTCGACCGCGAACAGGTGCCCGCCAGCGACGACGCCTCCCGGCAGGTGTTCCGCAAGCGCGATCCGGGCGAGTGTTTTCCCTGGGAACAGGTGCTGGCGCAGGCATCGTTGCGGCGCGTGGCGCAACTTGCCGCCACGTGAGCCGAAACCGCCTGGATATGGCGGCGAACCCTCCGGAACCGATACCGCGAGCCTGAGCACGGCTGTGCAGGCAACCGGGCTTGCATTCGACCGAACGTGCACCGGCGACATCGGTACCTCCGCCACGGCGGCTTCCGTGCGGCGGAAAAACAACGGCCTGGCGGATCGCTCCGCCAGGCCGCTGAAGAAATCGCAATCAACCGCGGGGGCGCATCGTGAAGAAGCCCACCACTCCGAGCAACAGGGCAAGCAACGCCAACCCGTAATAGGTGGATGCAGGCACTTGGGAAACGACCGGAAGCACGTCTCCTCCACCACCACCGCCCGCATCGCATGGAAGCGCAACGACTTCGAACGCGAAATCACACACCGCCGCCGAGGAGGTGTTGGTGACGACAAGCACCATGTTCTGCCCGCCCGGCACCTCGAACGAGAACGGCTGTGCCAGGCTCGAACCCACGTCGCCGACGAAGTTGACCGCCTGGTTGGCCGGATCGTAGGAGTCGATGTAGGCGCTGGCGTGCGCATTGGTTGCGCACGGCGCGGCACCTGCCGTGTCGGGGTTGAAGTTCACCGTCACGCACGCCGCGGCCGCATCGGTATTGGCGTAGGTGAAGGTTTCGTAATTGAACGTAGTCCCTTGGCCAAAAATGCCGGGATACACTTTGTTCGGGCACGCGCTCGGAATCGCATCGCGGAAAATGCGCCCATCCTGGGTGCTCGCACCCGTGAAACTGGCCAGAACCGGGCCATCCGGGCAGATCGCACCGCCCTGCGGGGTGGGCGTGCCAACGATGAGCGACTGGTGCGGCACCGCCGAAATGCCCACGTCGTTGACGGGAACCAGATCGGCACTGGCGGCGGAAACAAACGACAGGCCCATGACAAGGCTGAAAAGCGGGAAAATTCGCATCGGTGACCCCAAGTTCTGTTCGAAAGCGATAGTTTGAAGAACGCACCCCGTTTCGTGCATTCTCCGCGAAGGCGTGTTGTTCAAACACACGGATATACTACGCCATCTCGCGGCTCAATGCCGCGACGCCAGCTCCCGGCGCGGTGTTCGGCCCGCCCTCGGCATGACCTGGCATCGAACCCCGCCATGGGCGCCGCGTTGCTCGATGCTTCTCTTGCGGGCCGTTTCGGGCCGCACGCCGCGGCTATGACGCCATGCAGACGCCTGCATGCTCGCGCAGTACCGACTCCTGTCGGAACTGTTCGCGATAGCGGCGGATGACGCTGATGACCGCGGCTTCCGAAGTCGGGCCCTCCGGATGCAGGACGACGACGACGTGGCTGGGTTCGGTGCGAAGCACGCCGTTGGCGTTGCGCCATGCGCCATGCGCATCCAGCACGGTGTAGCCGCCGGGAAAGGCCAGGATCAGGACATCGTTTTCGAAGCGCTTCCAGTCGTCCTCGCCGATGGCGCCCACGGTTCCGTCTTCGGCCACCATCGAGAGGCCGAAATAGAGCGTGTCGCGCACCACCCAATGTTCGTCCAGCGCACAGGTCTGCTCGTACACGCGCCGCCATTGCGTGGCACCGAGCGAGGCGCAGGCGGAGAGAAGTGCCGCCAGTGCCAGCGGCGCGAATGTGAACAGCGGGGATTTCATGGCATGCCCTCCTCATCGTCAGGGATTTCCACTTCGCGGACAATGATCTCACGCACTTCCCGGCCGCTGCGGCAGCGACGGCTTCGGGGACGACCCTGTGCCGCCGGAACCTGCGGGCTGCATTCGAACCACTGGCGCAGGATGGGAGAAGCCGCGAACGGCCCATGCCGAACGGCGGGTGACGCGGCCTTCGTGCTGGGTTAGCGTTGGCGGCTCCCGTCACCCCGGAATCCGCCATGCGCCACATCCTGCCAATCGCCGCGCTCGCCTTCGCGCTCGCCGCGCCATCCTTCGCTGCGGAGAAGAAATCCGCGGAACCGGCCAAGTGGGACGTTTCCGCCGCGCACGGCCCGGTGACGACCGCAAAGTTCACCACCGACGAGGGCACCTGGCTCGATCTGGACGTGAGCCCGGATGGCAGGCGCATCGCGTTCTCGCTGCTCGGCGACCTGTATCTGCTGCCGATCGAAGGCGGTGCAGCCGTACGCATCACCTCCGGCCCGGCCTGGGACGTGCAACCGCGCTTTTCGCCCGATGGCCGGCAACTGGCCTTCACCTCGGATCGGGACGGCGGCAACAACCTGTGGCGCATCGGCACGGATGGCAAGAATGCGGTGCAGGTGACGAAGGAACGCTACCGCCTGCTCAACAACCCAGCGTGGACGCCGGATGGGCAATACCTGATCGGCCGCAAGCATTTTTCCAGCGAACGCTCGCTCGGGGCGGGCGAGCTGTGGATGTACCACGTCGGCGGCGGCAGCGAGGGCCTGCAACTGACCAAACGCAAGAACGACCAGCAGGATCTGGGCGAACCGGCGCTCTCGCCCGATGGCCGCTACGTGTATTTCTCCGAGGATGTCACGCCCGGCCCCTACTTCCAGTACAACAAGAACCCGCACGACACGATCTACGCGATCAAGCGGCTGGACCGGGAAACCGGCGAGGTGGAAACCGTGGTCGCAAGCGCCGGCGGCGCGGTGCGTCCGCAGCCTTCGCCGGATGGGAAATCGCTGGCCTTCGTCAAGCGCGTGCGCGAGAAGACCGCGCTGCATCGGCTCGACCTGGAATCGGGTGAGGTGACGCCGCTGTGGGATGGCCTCTCGCACGACATGCAGGAAGCCTGGGCGGTTTTCGGGCCGTATGCGAACTTCGGCTGGCTGCCGGATTCCACCGCGCTGACGATCTGGGCGCAGGGGAAACTCTGGCGCGTGGATGGGGCAAGCGGGGCGGCTTCGCAGATTCCGTTCACCGCACAGGTGGAACAGACCCTGGCCCAACCCTTGCGCTTTGCGCAGAAGCTCGATGAAGGCCGCTTCACCCCGAAGATGATCCGCGACGTGGCGACCTCGCCCGATGGCAGGACCGTGGTGTTCCACGCGCTTGGGCAGCTTTACGCGCGCAGCCTGCCGAACGGCGCTCCTGCCCGATTGACGAACCGCACGGGCGCCTACGAATACCAGCCCAGCTTCAGCCCGGATGGCCGCAAGCTGCTCTACACGATCTGGAACGATGCGGATCTGGTGTCCATCGTCGAGCGCGACCTGGCCAGCGGCAGCGAGCGCACCATCACCAAAACGCCGGGCTTCTACTATGGCCCGCGCTATTCGCCGGACGGCAAACGCATCGTCTTTAGCCGTACCGGCGGCAGCGGCATGACCGGGGCGATGTGGTCGCGCGAACGCGGCATCTACGTGCTGGATGGCAACGGCGAAAACCCGCCGCGCCGCATCGCGAAAAATGGCGAAAACCCGCAGTTTTCCGCCGATGGCGCGCGCGTGTTCTATTTCAGCGGCGGCGGGCTTTCCAAGAAGCTGATGGGCGTGGGCCTGAACGGCGAGGAGCCGCGCGAAGTCTTCAACCTCAAGTATCCCGATCTGGTGTCGATCAGCCCGGATGGGCGATGGGTGGCCTTCACCGAACTGTTCAACGCCTACGTCGCGCCCATGCCGCAGACCGGCGGCAGCGTTGAGCTTTCCAAGGACACGAAGTCGATTCCCGTCACCAAGGTCAGCCGCGATGCCGGCTCCTACCTGCACTGGGCGGCGGATTCGCGCTCGCTGCATTGGGTAGTGGGCGATGAATACTTCAGCCGCGATCTCACCGACCTGTTCGCCTTCGTGCCCGGCGCGGCGAAGGAACTGCCCAAACCCGAAACCGCCAAAGGCGTGAAGCTTGGCCTCGCCGCGCCGGTCGATACGCCGAAGGAGTCGTTCGCCTTCACCAACGCCCGCATCGTGACGATGCGCGATGCGCAGCGCATACAGGAAGTCATCGAGAACGGCACCGTGGTGGTGGAAGGCGACACGATCCGCGCGGTCGGCGAAAACGTCGCGATTCCCGCTGGCGCGAAAGTGATCGACGCCCGCGGGAAAACCCTCGTGCCCGGCTACGCCGACGTGCACGCGCACGTTTCGCACTTCGGCGGCGGCGTGATCCCGCAGCGCAACTGGGCCTACTACACTAACCTCGCCTTCGGCATCACCACCACGCACGATCCATCGGCCACCACCGAATTCGTGTTCTCGCAGGCCGAACTGGTGAAGGTCGGCGCGATGGTCGGCCCGCGCATCTTCTCCACCGGCACGATCCTCTACGGCGCCGACGGCGATTTCAAGGCCGTGGTGGATTCCATCGACGATGCGCGCTCGCACCTGCGCCGGATGAAGGCGCAGGGCGCGTTCAGCGTGAAGAGCTACAACCAGCCGCGCCGCGACCAGCACCAGCAGATCAACCAGGCCGCGCGCGAGCTTGGAATGCTGGTGGTGGAGGAAGGCGGCTCCACCTTCAACCACAACCTGCCGATGATCCTGGACGGCGTGACCTCGGTGGAACACAACCTCCCGGTCGCGCCGCTGTACCGCGACGTGATCGAACTGTGGAAGCACACCGACGTGCGCAACACCCCGACGCTGGTGGTGAGCTACGGCGGATTGAGCGGCGAATACTGGTGGTATGCGCGGGATCAGGTTTGGGAGGACGGCAAACTTGCGCGCTTCTTCCCGCGCGAAACGCTGGATGCGCGCAGTATCCGGCGCGAAACCGCGCCGGATTGGGATTACCACCATGTGGAAGTGGCCAAAGCCGCGAAGGCGCTGCGCGATGCGGGCGTGAAGATCCAGGTCGGCGGCCACGGCCAGTTGCAGGGGCAATCCGCGCACTGGGAAATCTGGAGCCTGACCCAGGGCGGTTTCACCAACTGGGAGGCGCTGCGCGCGGCCACCTTCGATGGCGTGGACATGATCGGCCTGGGTTCGCAGTTGGGTTCCATCGAAACCGGCAAGAAGGCCGACCTGGTGGTGCTCAATTCCAATCCACTGGAAAACATCCGCGCCACGGCGGATACGCGCTACGTGATGGTCAACGGCCGCCTGTTCGACGTGGACGCGGACATGGCCGAGATCGGCAACCGTGTCGAACCTGCACCGGTGTTCTACTGGCAGCGCCATCGCGATGGTGCCGCCCTCGGCATCGAATACGGGCCGACTGTGCCCTGCCATTGCCCCAAATCCGGCATGGCGCACCGGCATTGAACGACGCACTCCCCACTCTTGCGTAGAGCGGGGCCTGCCCCGCTACTCTCACCTTTCGCGCACGCTGAAACATCCAGCGGGGCAAACCCCGCTCTACGGATCGATGCGCAGTACGCCGCCCTCGTGCAGATGCAGACGGATGGTGCGCTCGACGCTGGTGGTTTCCGGCTCGCCGGTGTCCGGATTTCCGCCAGGAACCAGAAAGTCGTAGCGCACCGGCAGCGATATTGCGATCCGGCTTCCTTCGATCCTCCATTGCGGCAACGCCAGTTCCGCATCGACGACCTGGGGCGGTTCCTCCACGGTGGCGCTTGCGACCAGATACGCCACTTGGCCCGGTTCGGTTTCCATCGGCGCGGCGCGCAACACGTGCACCACGAATCCACCCACACCGGCCTGCCCGACGACGAGTACGGCGGCTTCGCCATTGGCCAGCGTCCGGGTCGAAACGTGCGCCTTCAACACCTCCGGATCGGAGAACAGCAGCGCATCGATGCCTGCCTCGCTGCCGAACGGCCCGAGCGTGGTTTCCACCGATTGCCCGATGTTCGCTTCGTTGTCCTCGCCCGCATCGGCATCGTCCGGGATCGGCGCAGGCTGCACCGCAAGCGTGGCGTCGCCTGATGGATCGCGCCGGATGCGCCCCTGCGCATCGATCGCGAACGCCGCCGCGTAGGATGGGCCGGATGTTTCTTCGCGGCCCGTATCTTCGCGCAGCGCGAACGCGGCCGGGCCGGTCAGATCGTAGTCCCGGCGGTACATCACGCCATCCGCTCCGACCAGCAGGCGGTCGAGCGGGCGTCCAGCCACATCGGCGGTGAACAAAATGTCGTAGCGGCCACCCTCCATTTCCGCGCCAGTATCCACGCGCAGCAGCCAGACGCCGCCCGCCGGCGTCGCGGACACCCGCCACAGCCGCACCCGTTGCTTCGGCAGCGCGCCGTAATCGAGTGCCATGTCTTCGCCATGAAACGCCTGCACCGGCGCGTAGCCTGGATCGAAAGCCAGCGGCGCGGAGATGACGCCATCGAACAGCGCATCGGTGCAGCGCCGCCCAGCTTCGTCCAGCGTTCCCGCCGCAGGTTCCTGCATCGTGCCCTGCGCCATCGGCAACGGCATCGCAGCCGGCGGCAATGCGGTCAGGCAACTCGTGGCGGAAACCGGCGGCGTACCGGCCTCGCTTCCGCAGCCCGCGCACAGCATGGCCGCAGCGGCGCTCGACAGCAGGCGGATCACAGCCGTGCGCCCATTCCGCGCCACGCGACTCATTCGGCCCACGGATCGTAGCTTCCGAACCACCAGATATGCCCTTCCGGATCGGCGCAGCCGTAGCCGCGGCCGCCGTAGTCCTGATCGGCGATGGCGTAAATGATCTTCGCGCCGTTGGCCACGGCATTGGCGTAATGCGCATCCGGATCGGCGACGGCGACGCAGCAGCATTGGGTTTCGCGGCCACCGATCTCCTCGGGCTGGGCGATCAGCCTGGCCCATTCGTCGTCGTGGCCTCGGCTGGCCTCGCTCAACATGACCATGCCGTTGCCGAAGGTGAGCTGCGCGTGCACAACGCACCCGCCCTCGTCGCGATAGACCGCTTTTTCGACGAAGCCGAAGGCGCGCACCAGCCAAGCGATGGCGGCATTGGCATCGCGGTAACGCAATGCGGGAGTGATGGTGGAGGTGGTATCGAGCGGCAGGGACATGGCAAGGTTTCCGGTTGGCCCGCGCCGATCATCGCACCGTTCCGCGCATCGCGTATTTCAGCGTGTCGCCCCGCGCCCGATGGCGACGAAGGCCAACAGCGAAAGCGCCGCCGCCGCCGCCAGGTACCAACCCACCGATTGCAAACCGTGGTTCGTCGCCAGCCACGTCGCCGCATACGGCGTGAGCGAAGCGCCGAGGATGCCGGCGAGGTTGAAGGTCATCGAGGCGCCGGTGTAACGCACCGCCGTGGGGAACAGTTCGGCCAGCGCCGCACCAAGCGGGCCGTAGGTCAGGCCCATCAGCGCCAGACCGAGCGACAGGAACACCATCGTCTGCACCGCACCACTGCCCGCGAACAAGGGGGCGAAGACCAGCCCGAAGGCGAAGATCGCGGCGCTGGCCGCGATCAGCGTTGCGCGCCTTCCATAGCGGTCGGCCAGCAGCGCCGAAACTGGAATCGTGATGCCGAAGAACACCACGCCCAGCATCTGCATCAGCAGGAAGGTTTCGCGCGAGTAGCCGAGCTTGTTCGTGCCCCAGCCGAGCGTGAACACGGTCATCAGGTAGAACAACACGAAGGTGGCCGTGGCGGCCAGCGTGCCTGCGATCAGTTCGCGCGGATGCCGGGTGACCACGGCGGCAATGGGCAGGCGCACGCGCTCGCCCTGTTCGATGGCGCGTTTGAAATCCGGCGTCTCGTGGATCGACAGCCGCACCCACAGCCCCACTACGACCAGCACCGCACTGGCGACGAAGGGCACGCGCCAGCCCCAGGCGAAGAAGCCGGCATCGTCGATGAAATGCGTCAGCAGCAGGAACACACCGCTGGAAAGAATGAAACCGAGCGGCGCGCCCAACTGCGGGAACATGCCGTACCAGGCGCGCTTGCCGGGCGGCGCGTTCTCCGTGGCCAGCAGCACCGCACCGCCCCATTCCCCACCCAACCCCAGCCCTTGCCCGAACCGGCACAATGCCAGTAGCGCCGGCGCGGCGATGCCGATGGATTCGTAGGTCGGCAACAGGCCGATGACCACGGTGGAAAGCCCCATCGTGAGCAATGCGGCCACCAGCGTGGCCTTGCGCCCGATGCGATCCCCGAAATGCCCGAACACCGCCGACCCCACGGGCCGCGCGAAGAAGGCGAGCGCGAAGGTGGCCAGCGATTGCAGCATCGCGCTGTTCGGATCGCCCGCCGGGAAGAACAGCGTCGGGAACACCAGCACCGCCGCGGTGGCGTAGATGTAGAAGTCGTAGAACTCGATGGTGGTGCCGACCAGGCTCGCGAACAGCACGCGGCGCGGGGAGTTGAGCGGAGCGGACTTCGGTTCGGACATGGCGGTGGCAAATCGCAAGGGTTCGCGATTCTGGCAGAAGCGCAAGATCGCGGCGCGGAAACGAACAAGGCCGCGGGATCGCCGCGGCCTCGTTCGCAAACGCCAGGAAGGATTGGCTTACGCCAGACCCGCCTGCTTCATCACTTCGGCGGCGTAATCCTCCACCACCTTCTCGATGCCTTCGCCGACGACCAGGCGCTCGAACGAAAGCACTTTCGCACCTTCCTTGGTCAGTGCGGCTTCGACCGTCATGTTGGTATCCAGCACGTAGGCCTGACCGGTGAGGCTGATTTCGGCGAGGGTCTTGTTGATCTTGCCGGCGATCATCTTCTCCTGGATCTCGGCGGGCTTGGCCTTGTCCTTCTCGGACATCTGGGCCAGCGCGATTTCCTTTTCCTTGGCAACGAACTCCGCCGGTGCATCGGCGGGCGCAAGGTATTGCGGGTTCATCGCGGCGATGTGCATGGCGATGCCCCTGGCCAGTTCGGCCGAGCCGCCGGCCAGATTCACCAGCACGCCGATACGGCCGCCGTGCACGTAGCTGCCGACGTTGGCGCCACCCTTGACCCAGGCCAGGCGGCGCACTTGCACGTTCTCGCCGACCTTGGCGATCAGCGCGGCGCGGGTTTCCTCCACCGTTTCGCCGGAAGGAAGCTTCGCCGCCTTCAGCGCTTCGGCATCGGCCGCGCCGCTGGCGAGCGCGGCGGCGGCGACGGCTTCGACGAACTTGACGAAGTTCTCGTCCTTGGCGACGAAATCGGTTTCAGAATTGATTTCCACCAGCACGGCGTTGCCGGCATCGGAAGCCACGGCGATGCGGCCTTCGGCGGCGACGCGGCCGGCCTTCTTGTCGGCCTTGGCCAGGCCGGTCTTGCGCAGGTGTTCCATCGCGGCGTCGATGTCGCCGTTGTTTTCGGTGAGCGCCTTCTTGCACTCCATCATGC
>CAZHXV010000030.1:11003-19157 GCA_964536455.1 uncultured Aquimonas sp. | reverse complement strand
AGGCCGGGTTTTCCAGGAGGTTGCGCAGGATGACGTTGGGCGTGAAGGTGCCGTAATAGCCTTGGCCGATGAAGCTGCGGAACACTTGGTTCTTGTCGGCGATGGCGCGCAGTTTCTCCAGCGCATCGACTTCGCTCAGCCCTTCGGGAAGATCCAGCGCGGCCGTCGATTTGATGCCGGCGGGGACGATGGCGTCGGTGAACGCATCGAGGCTGGGGTGGCCAAGCAGGCCCAGCATCCGCGCGATTTCGGCGTCGTTGGGGCCGATGTGGCGTTCGGCGAAGGCGGAGGGGTGTTCGAGATCGCGCAGCGAGGGATTGGACATGGCAGGCACCGTGGCGTGGTTGATCCGCCGTTCCCGCTTTTGCCGGAACGGCGACGATGCCCTTCTGTCCTTTTGCCTGAGAGTTTTGCCCCTTCGGCGCTGGCGCTCGCGGTTGAGGCGGGCCAGTCTCTCCAGAATGTTTGCCGCGGTGACGGTATCGGGCCTGAGCGATTACGGGCGTTTGCGCCTTCGGCAGCGCGGATTCCGGTGTGCGGAAACCTGCGCTTCTCCCGCCGTGTTGCGGTGCGCATGATACCGCGCGACGGAATCCTCAGCGCAACGGCAACCCGGAAAGTTCGAAATGGCCATCCTCGAACAGGCGCAGCACGCTGCCCTGTTCGTACCAGTCGCCGAGCACGATGCGCTGGCGCGGGGAGCCATCGACGGAAAGATCGTGGATCGCCGGGCGATGCGTATGGCCGTGGATCATCCGGGCCACGCCATAGCGGCGGAAATGGTCGGCGACGGCTTCGGCGGTGGCATCGCCCACGTCCAGCGACATGCTGCCCTGATGCGCGGCGCTTTCCTTGCGGGCCGCCTGGGCGATCAGGCGGCGTTCGGCCAATGGGCGCGAGAGCATCGCCGCCTGCCAGTGCGGGTCGCGCATCTGGCGGCGCGCGGCGAGGTATTTCACATCGTCCCAGCACAGCAGGTCACCGTGCAGCAGCAACACGGGTTCGCCGGCGAGCGGCACCACGCAGGGGTCGGGCAGGATGCGGAACCCGGCGCGCCGGGCGTATTCCTGGCCGAGCAGGAAATCGCGGTTGCCCCGGATGAAGCCGATGGCCGTGCCGCCTGCCGCCACGTCGGACAAGGCCTGCGCGACAACGGCGGGCAACGGGGCATCGTCGTCGTCGCCGACCCAGGCCTCGAACAGATCGCCGAGGATGAAAAGTTCCGGCACGTTCGCCGCTTCCCCGCGCAGGAAGGCGAGGAACAGATCGGTGATGGCCGGGCGTTCCGGATCCAGGTGCAGATCGGAAACGAACAAGGCGCGCACGGCGCCGTGGGAGGCTGTCATGCGCGCCTTGCTTTTCGAGTGTTGCAGGGGTGGCTTACTGTGCCGCGGCTTCGGCGACGGGGGCGGCGAGGGCTTCGGCGCGCTCGATCGTCACCGGCGTCACCGGTACGTCGGTGCGGAACGGGCCCTGGCCGCTGGTCGGCAGGGCGCGGATCTTGTCCACCACGTCCATGCCTTCCACCACCTTGCCGAACACCGCATAGCCCCAGGTCATGCCGCTGGCGTCGGAAACGTAGTCCAGGCGCGGGTTGTCCACCACGTTGATGAAGAACTGCGCCGCCGCCGAGTGCGGATCGCCGGTGCGCGCCATCGCAACCGTGCCGCGCAGGTTGGAAAGCCCGTTCTTGGCCTCGTTCTGGATCGGCTCGTGCGCCGGCTTCTGTTGCAGATCGACGGTGTAGCCGCCGCCCTGGATCATGAAGTTGTCGATCACGCGGTGGAACGTGGTGCCGTTGTAGAAGCCTTCGTTGACGTAGCGCAGGAAGTTCCGCGAGCTGATCGGTGCCTTCACGGAATCCAGTTCGACCACGATGTCGCCAAGGCTGGTGTGCAGCGCCACGCGCGAAGCCGCCGGTGCGGTGGGGGCCTGGGGAGTTTCATTCGCCTGGGAAAGGGCGAGGGCGGGCAGCATCAAGCCGGCCAGAAGGGCAACGCGGTGGAACATCGGAAGTCTCCGGAAAGGTCTGTAACCGCCGCATAGTACTTGAAAGTTGCAGGTGGCTTGGAACCGCCGGATGAATGGATTGACAAGCCATCGTGGAGCTGTGATGTTCTACGGATGCGCTGTCGCACGGCAGTCGCTGGCACAGGGGTTGGACGGGGATCGGGGCAGCCTGCTTGAATGCGGTCGAAAACGCCGTGGGAAGTGTGCAGCAGGCGTTTGGGCACGCCGCAGGCTTGCTTTCGCAGCATCCTGGCCTGGCGCTGGAACAGGCCGAGGAAATCCTGAAGGTCGCGCCGGGCCTGCCGCAGGCGCAGTTGCTCGCCATCGCCGCGCTGCGCCTGCTCGGTCGCGCCGATGAAGCCCTGTCGCGTCTTGATGCACTGCCCGAAGCCACACGCACCAGCGCCGCCGCGCAACTGGAATCCGGTTTGACGCTTGGCGCATTGGGCCGGGGCGACGAGGCCCTGGCCGCCTTGCGGCAAGCCACCCGGCTTGCGCCCGATCTGGCCAGCGCCTGGAGCGCGCTGGCGCTGCACCTGTATGCCAGCGGCGATGAAGCCGGCGCGGCGCAGGCCCAGGCGCACTCGCTCAACGCCGCCACGCGCGATCCGGAACTGCTCGCCGCCGCCCGTGCCCTGGCAGGCAACCGCATTCCCGAGGCCGAATCACGGCTGCGCGCCAGATTGCGCCAAGCACCGCAGGACACCGCCGCGCTGCGCATGCTGGCCGAAGTGGCCGCGCGCATCGGCAAGTACGAAGACGCGCGCGTGCTGCTGCGGTACTGCCTGGAACTGGCGCCCGGTTTCGACGCGGCCCGCGCCAACTACGCCACCGTGCTGCACCGGGCCAATCTCCCCGAAGAAGCCCTGCGGCAGATCGACGTGGTGCTGGGCGGGAACCCCGCCGATGCCGCGATGCGCAATCTGAAAGCCGCCGTGCTGTGCCGCGTGGGCGGTTACGATGAGGCCATCGCGCTGTACGACGGCCTGCTGGCCGAGTACCCCAAGCAGCCGCGCCTGTGGCTTTCCTGCGGCCACGCGCTCAAGACCGCGGGGCAGGGCAGGCGCGCCATCGCCGCCTACCGGCGCTGCGTGGAGATCGATCCGGGTTTCGGCGAGGCGTGGTGGAGTCTGGCCAACCTCAAGACCTTCCGTTTCGATGCGCGCGACATCGCGCTGATGCAGCGCGAGGCGGCGCGCGAGGGGCTGGATCCGGAACAGCGCTGCCAGTTCGAGTTCGCGCTCGGCAAGGCTTTCGAGGACGCCGGCGAGGCCGCAACCGCGTTCGCGCACTACGCGCGCGGCAACGCGCAGCGCCGCGCGCAGGTGGCCTATTCGGCGGAAGAATGCACCACGCGCCTGCGCCGCTCGCAGGCCACGTTCACCCAAGTGATGCTGGACGAACGCAAGGGCGTCGGCCACCCCGCGCCCGATCCGATCTTCGTCGTCGGCCTGCCGCGCGCAGGCTCCACGCTGGTCGAACAGATCCTGTCCAGCCATTCGCAGGTCGAAGGCACGATGGAGCTGCCCGAGGTCATCGGCATCACGCGCGAACTGAAGCAGCGCGCCGAGCGCGAGGGCCTTGCCTCCTACCACGAACTGGCGCCGCGCCTTGCGGCGCACGAATGGCGCGAACTCGGCGAAACCTACCTGGAACGCACCCGCATCCAGCGCAAGACCGCCGCGCCGTTCTTCATCGACAAGATGCCGAACAACTTCCAGCACGTCGGCCTCATCCACCTGATGCTGCCGAACGCGAAGATCGTCGATGCGCGCCGCCATCCGCTGGCCTGCTGCTTTTCCGCCTTCAAGCAATACTTCGCCCGCGGCCAGAATTTTTCCTACGAACAGACCGAACTGGGCCGCTATTACCGCGACTACGTGGAACTGATGGCGCACTACGACGCCGTCCTGCCCGGCCGCGTGCACCGGGTGTTCTACGAACGCATGGTGGAGGACACGCCGGCCGAAGTCCGCCGCCTGCTCGACCACTGCGGCCTGCCGTTCGAGGACGCCTGCCTGCGCTTCTTCGAGAACCCCCGCGCGGTACGCACCGCCAGTTCCGAGCAGGTGCGCCGGCCGATCTACCGCGACGGCGTGGAGCACTGGCGCGATTTCGCGCCATGGCTCGATCCGATGGCCACAGCGCTTGGCGGCGTGCTTTCCCGTTACCCGGAAGTGCCGGATTTCGATCCGGATCCCGTTGTTTGATGCTCCAACCACCTGAAGGAAGTCGGACATGAAGAAAACCACGCCCTACCCGACACGATGTTCGCTGCGGCGCGCGCCTCTGGCGGCCGCCATTTTCCTGGCCATGCCGGCGCTCGCGTTCGCCGAACAGGATTCATCGAGAAACGACGAACGCGCGCTGGACGTCGTTACCGTCACCGCGCAAAAGCGCAGCGAAAACCTCCAGGAGGTGCCGATCAGCATCCAGGTGCTGGACGGCACGGCGCTGGACGAGCTCAACGTGATCGACTTCAACGACGTGATCGACCAGCTCCCGGCGGTCACGCTGCGCCGCGATGGCGAGGTGCCGGGCAACATGCAGGTCTATATGCGCGGCGTGGTCAGCGGCGGCGACGGCAACCACTCGGCCTCCCTGCCGAGCGTCGGCGTGTATCTGGACGAACAGCCGATCACCACGATCCGCGGCCCGATGGACGTGCACATGGTCGACATCGAACGCATCGAGGCCCTCGCCGGGCCGCAGGGCACGCTGTACGGCGCCAGCTCGCAGTCGGGCACGCTGCGCATCATCACCAACAAGCCCGATCCCTCCGGCTTCGCGGCCGGCTATGCGGCCGAGCTCAATACCGTCCACGACGGCGGCAATGGCAACGTGGCCGAAGGCTTCGTCAACCTGCCGATGGGCGAAAGCGCGGCGGTGCGCTTGGTGGCCTGGAGCCGCGACGACGCCGGCTACATCGACAACATCCACGGCTCGCGCGTGATGCCCACCTCCGGCCTGGTGTCGGACAACGCCGCCCTGGCGCGCAAGGATTTCAACGACGGCGACGTGGTTGGCGCGCGCGCCGCGCTGCGCCTCATCTTCGGCGACGACTGGACGGTCACGCCCACGGTGATGGGCCAGAAACAGCACGTCCACGGCAGCTTCGGCGTCGATCCGAATGTGGGCGATCTGGCGACGACCCAGTACAACCCGCAGGTATCGAAGGATTCCTGGCTCCAGTCCGCGCTCACCGTGCAGGGCAGGATCGGCAACTTCGACCTCACCTATGCGTTCGCGAACCTGAACCGCGATTTCGACACCCAATCGGACTACAACGACTACGCCTTCTGGTACGACACCCTGGCCGGCTACGGCGCGTATTTCTACGCCGACAACGGCGACCTGGTGAACCCGAACCAGTACATCCAGGCGCAGAACAAGTACACCAAGCGCAGCCACGAACTGCGCCTGGCCTCGCCCGCCGAGAACCGCGTGCGCTTCGTCGGCGGCGTGTTCTGGCAGAAGCAGCACAACGACATCCAGGAACGCTATCTGGTGGATGGCATCGCCAGCGACATCGAGGTATCCGGCTGGCCGGACACCCTCTGGCTGACCGTGCAGGATCGCGACGACGAGGACAAGGCCGTGTTCGGCGAACTGGCCTTCGACTTCACCGATCAACTCACCGGCACCGTGGGCGCGCGCAAGTACTGGGTGGAGAACAGCCTCGCCGGCTTCTTCGGTTTCGGCGCGGGCTTCTCCAGCGGCACCGGCGAAGCCGCGTGCTTCAGCGCCGAGCCGTTCGACGGCGCGCCCTGCACCAACCTCGACAAGACCGTGAAGGAAAGCGACTGGCTCGGCAAGGCCAACCTTTCGTACAAGGTCAACGACGCCTTGATGGTGTATGCGACGTGGAGCGAAGGTTTCCGCCCCGGCGGCATCAATCGCCGCGGTTCGCTGCCGCCGTATCTTTCCGACGTGCTGACCAACTACGAGTTCGGCTGGAAATCCAGCTTCGGCGGCGCGGCCACGTTCAACGGCGCGGTGTTCCAGCAGGACTGGGACGACTTCCAGTTCCCGATCCTGGGCCAGAACGGCCTGACCGAAATCAAGAACGCCAACCAGGCGCGGATTCGCGGTGTGGAAGCCGATCTGAACTGGATTCCCAGCTACAACTGGCGCGTCGGGGCGGGCATCGCTTACTACGATTCCAAGCTGACCGAGAACTACTGCGGCTACGCCGACGACAACGGAACGCCCGTCACCGCATGCGACGATCCGGAGGCGCCGAAAGGCATTCGCCTGCCGATCTCCGCCAAGTTCAAGGGCAACCTCAACGCGCGTTACAGCTTCGACGCGGGCAGCCTGTCGGGCTACGTGCAAGGTTCGCTTGCGCACGAAGGCAAGCGCCGTTCGGATCTGCGCGTGTACGAAAGCGGCATCCTGGGCGATCTTGAGGCCTACGAACTGTTTGACCTCTCCACCGGTTTCGGGCGGGGCAACTGGAAAGTGGATTTCTACGTCAAGAACGTGTTCGACGAACGCGCGCAGTTGTCCAAATTCACCCAGTGCCCGGAAGCGACCTGCGGCGAACAGACCTACACCGTGGTGGCGCAGCCGCGCACCATCGGACTGCGGTTCTCGCAGGAGTTCTGAGGAATGCGCAGGGCGGAACCGCCGGTTCCGCTCCTGCCTCGGGCGATGTTGTAGGGGTAAGGTTGAAATGGATTCATGGATTCTTTAATGTTTCCGTAAATCCATCCGGGAGACAGCCATGTCCATCACCGCCGCCGATATCGTGCCGCTGAACAAAGTGCGCGCCAACCTCACCGCGCTGGCCGAGGAAGTGCGCAACGGCCACGAGAAGATCATCACCCGCAACGGCGAAAGCTACGTGGCGCTGGTGGATGCCCGGCAACTGGATTATTACCACCGGCTGGAGCGCGAGAAGCAGGGCCAGGAGCGGTTCCATCTGAACGTGATGAAGGATGCCGTCGAAGGGTTGAAGGAGATTCGCGCGGGCGAGCCTGGCATCACGCCCGAGGAACTGAGGCAGAAGTTGCGGATCAAGTACGCGGGCAAGCTGGCGCTTTGACTGGATGAGCCAGATGCGCGTCATCAACCGGCACACGTTCGAGCACGCATTGGATCGGGCGCTGGCGTACCTGTGGAAGAACGACGCCAATGCGGCTGCTCAGGCTCTGGTGGATTCAGTGCTGACGCGCCTGCCCCAGCGCCTGTCGCGGTTTCCGCGCATGGGCAGGGATTACCTCGGACGCAACCCGGAAACACCCGAGGTCTTGGCGGCGCTGGAACAGGTGCGCATCTTGCTTGGCGCGGACATTGAACTGCGCGAGGTCATCCTCGACGACTACCTGGCCTTGTATGCCATCCACGGCGAGACGGTTCATCTCCTGACCCTGCGCCATCATCGCCAGTCGGGTTTCGATTTCAGCGGAATGTGAACGGGCCATGCCAACCCGGGCGCTGCTAAAATCGCCGCCCTTTCGCCAGCCGCGCCCGCACATGACCTGCCGTACCCGTTTCGCCCCCAGCCCTACCGGATTCCTACACATCGGCGGTGCGCGCACCGCGCTGTACTGCTGGCTGGAGGCGCGTCGCCGTGGCGGGGAATTCATCCTGCGGATCGAGGATACCGACCGCGAACGCTCCACCCAGGAAGCGGTGGACGCCATCCTCGAAGCGATGACCTGGCTCGACCTGAACTACGACGAAGGCCCGTTCTACCAGACCCTGCGCATGGATCGCTACCGCCAGGTGGCGCAGGAGCTGGTCGCTGCCGGCAAGGCGTACTACGCCTACGAATCCAAGGAAGAAATCGAGGCCATGCGCGAACAGGCGATGGCGCAAGGCCGGAAGCCGCGCTACAACGGCCATTACCGCGACCGCGCCGAGCCGCTGCGCGACGATCCGAACCGCGTGATCCGATTCAAGAACCCGCAGACCGGCAGCGTGGTGTTCGAGGACAAGGTGCGCGGGCGGATCGAGTGGAGCAACGAGGAACTGGACGATCTGGTGATCTGGCGCTCGGACGATTACCCCACCTACAACTTCGCCGTGGTGGTGGACGACATCGACATGAAGATCACCGAGGTGATCCGTGGCGACGACCACATCAACAACACCCCGCGCCAGATCAACATCTACCGTGCGCTCGGCGCGGAGCCGCCG
>CAZHXV010000030.1:9665-10993 GCA_964536455.1 uncultured Aquimonas sp. | reverse complement strand
CGGACTCGATCGCTAGTCGGGTTCGGGCCAGCCGCGCTCGGCGCGGAGCCGCCGGCCTTCGCGCACCTGCCGATGATCCACGGCGCGGACGGGGCGAAGCTTTCCAAGCGGCATGGCGCGGTCAACGTGATGCAGTACCGCGACGACGGCTACCTGCCGCACGCGCTTTTGAACTACATCGTGCGGCTGGGCTGGTCGCACGGGGATCAGGAGATTTTCTCGCGCCAGGAAATGATCGACCTGTTCCGCGTGGACGACGTGAACCGCGCCGCCTCGCGCTTCGATTTCGAGAAACTGGCCTGGCTCAACCAGCACTACCTCAAGACCGAAGCGCCCGCCGATCTGGTGCCGCATTTCCTGCACAGCCTGGAAGCGGCTGGCATCGACCCGGCCGACGGCCCCGATCCGGCCGAGGTGATCGTGGCGTTGCGCGACCGCGTGAAAACCCTCAAGGACATGGCCGAGCGCGCCAAGGTCTGGTACCTGGGCATCGCCGAATGGGATGAGGCCGCCGTGGCCAAGCATCTGCAAGGCGCCGAAGGCGTGCTGCGCGCCGTGCGCGAACGCCTTGCTGCGTTGCCGGAATGGACGTGCCCGGCCATCGACACCGCACTGCGCGCCACCGCCGAAGCGCTGGGCCTTGGCATGGGCAAGGTGGCCCAGCCGCTGCGCGTGGCCATGACCGGCACCCAGGTTTCGCCGAATATCGACATGACCATCCACCTGTGCGGCCATCAAGGCGCGCTGTCGCGCATCGACGCGGCGCTGGCGAAGATCGGCGCGGCCTGAAGCGGCGGCGATCCCGCTTCGCTAGGCGACCGCTTCGAAGCGATTGGCCTCGACGTTCTTGCGCACCTTGAACGGATCCCAGATGCGCCCGTTCATGGCGATGTAAACGCCTGGCGGCAGGCATTGCACCGCGCCTACGGCGGTGCCGATGTTGAACTCCGCATCCGAGCCGCGGAAGCGCGCCGGGGACAGCGCGCCGGTCAGCACGATGGTCTTCTCCGGAATGTCCGCCAGCACCTTTGCGGTGTCGATCATGGTGTCGGTGCCGTGCGTCACCAGCACGTGCCGCGCCGGCTGCGCCGCGATCGCGCCCCGGATCAGTTCGCGCTCGGCGCCCTGGATGTGCAGGCTGTCCTTGCGCAGGATCGGGATCACCGTAAAACGGAAGCCAACGCCCAGTTCCTCCAGCATCCGCCCGATCTGCGGATCCCCGATCTGGTAATCGGATTTGTCGTCGAAGTAGATCTTGTCGATCGTGCCGCCGGTGGTGACGATCAGTAGCTCGTTCATCGCGTCGTGCCCTGGTGCGAAGCCTGCGG
>CAZHXV010000030.1:0-9655 GCA_964536455.1 uncultured Aquimonas sp. | reverse complement strand
CGGATGATATCGGCTCGGCTTGGCGGATGTACGGATTTGCGGGTGGCGCGGTGGCTGGAGCCGATGGCCATGCGCGGCTCCGCCTGGGCCGTACGCTGCTATCTTGCACGCATGGACGACACCAATGCCTTGCCCGAAGACCTGCGCCTTTCCCCGGTCGAAGCCCGCATCCTGGGCTGCCTGGTGGAGAAGGAAGCCACTACGCCCGAGCAGTATCCGCTCACCGAGAACGCCACGCTCGTGGCCTGCAACCAGAAGACCAGCCGTGAGCCGGTGATGGATCTTTCCCCTGGCGAGATTGGCCACGCGCTGCGCCAACTCGAAGGCCGTGGCCTGGTGCGCAGCGTGCATGGTGCCCGCGCGCAGCGTTACGAGCATCGTTTCGCCGCGCACTACAGCCTCACCGCCGTGCAACAGGCCTTGCTCGCGCTGTTGCTGCTGCGCGGGCCGCAGACGCTGGCGGAGCTGGGCTCCCGCAGCGAACGCATGGCGAAGATCGCCGCGCCGGACGATACCCGCCATGCGCTCGAGCGGCTCGCCGAACGTGCCGTGCCGCTGGTGTTGCGCCTTCCCAGGCTGACCGGCCAGCGCGAGGAGCGTTGGGCGCAGGTATTGACCGGCGCGCCGGACATGAGCGCCCTGGCGGCTGGCGAGGGCCGGGCCGTTCCCGCTTCGGCGCGCGAACGGGAGGATGAAATGGCGCAGCGGATCGCTGCGCTCGAAGCGCGCGTGGCGGGGCTCGAAGCCGCGCTGGGTGCCGCTTCGCAGGGGTGACGGCGTCGCGGCTTATGGCGGGCGCCGCGCGAAACGATGCCGCAAACCGTTCCAGCTCGAACCGAACACGACGACGACGGCAAGCGCCGTTTCGATGAGGGCGGGAACGCGCGCGGCGGGTGTGCCGTAGGCTTCCATGACGCCGTGGCAGAACGCGAACAGCGCGCCAAGGCCAGCCCAGAACGGGGCGCTGCGGCGTTGCAGGGCGAACAGGATGAGCGCGGGCACCAGAGGCGCGAGTTGCATGGCGGTGACCAGCCACGCCGGCAAGCGCTGTGGCGGGGCCAGAACGAACTGCCACAGGGGCGCGAGCAGGGCGAGGGCGATCAGCGCCATGCCGGTGAGGCGGCGAGCATTCATGCGGCGAGCCTGGCCGCGATGTCCGCCACGCGCCGGCCCAGCGCTTTTGCCAGGGCTTTCTCGTCTTCGGAAAGCGGCAGGTCGTCCGCTTCGCCAGCCAGATGGCTGGCACCGTAGGGCGTGCCGCCGGTGCGCGTGGTGGAAAGCCGGGTTTCGGTGAAAGGCAGGCCGACGATCACCATGCCGTGATGCAGCAGCGGCAGCAGCATCGACAGCAGCGTGGATTCCTGCCCGCCGTGCAAGGTGCCGCCGGAGCAGAACGCCGCCGCGGGTTTTCCCGCCAGCGCACCGGAAACCCACAAGCCGCCGGTGCCGTCCAGAAACTGCTTCATCGGCGCGGCCATGTTGCCAAAGCGCACCGGACTGCCGAGGATCAGCGCGGCACATTCGGTCAAATCCGCGTGCGTGGCGTAGGGCGCGCCTTCATCGGGTTCGGGCGGCGAAGCGGTCTGCGTGACGGGCGCGACCGGCGGCACGCTGCGCAGGCGCGCGCTCATGCCGGGCACTTCTTCCACGCCGCGTGCGATCTGCCGCGCCAACTGCGCCACCGAACCGCCACGGCTGTAGTAGAGGATCAGGATTTCGCTCATGGGTTTCCTTTCGTGCGTGTTGCGCGCGGAATGGCGGCTTGGGCTATGGTTCGCGCATGAGGATGTTCGATTCCCTTGTCCCGCACGCCACCCGCGAGCGCGCCGGTTCCTTCTTCCGTTTCCTGGCGCGGCGCTTCGTGGACGACCGCTGCTTCGATTCGGCCAGCGCGCTGGCCTACGCCACCTTGTTCGCGCTGGTGCCGCTGTTCGCGGTGGTGTTCGGCGTGGTCTCGATGTTCCCGCTGTACCAGACCTGGGTGGACAAGCTTACCGGATTCGTCTTCGCCAACTTCGTGCCCGGCGCGGCCAATACCGTGGCGGATTTCCTGCGCGAAGCGGCGGTCAACGCGCGCGGCCTGCCGGGCCTGGGCGTGCTGGTGGTGCTGGCCACCGCGCTGCTGACGCTGAACCGGATCGAGAGCACCTTCAACCGCATCTGGCGCGTGGCGACGCCGCGCCGGTTGTTGTCGCGCCTTTTGATCTACTGGGCCGCGATGACGCTGCTGCCGCTGCTGGCGGTGGCTAGCCTGGCCGTTTCCTCCTATCTGGCCTCGGTGCCGCTGTTCGGCGGAAACGGCGCGCAGGTGCCGCGCGGGTTGCTCGGCTTGCTGCCGGTGGCGCTGGAATTCGTCGCCTTCGCGCTGGCCTACTGGCTGATCCCGAATCGCAGCGTGCGGCTGCGCCATGCCGCGCTGGCGGCGCTGCTGGCGACGGCGCTGTTCGAGACGGCCAAGTTCGGTTTCGCGGTGTATCTGGCGAACGCGAACTACCAGGCGTTGTACGGCGCCATCGCGGTGATCCCGATCTTCCTGGTATGGATCTATCTCTCGTGGGTGGTGGTGCTGCTGGGCGCTTCGTTCGCGGCTTCGCTGTCGGCCTTCCGCTACCAGCCTGCCGCCACGCGCCTGAAACCGGGCGACGAGCTGTATGGCCTGCTGCGCCTGATCGGGCGCTTCTCGCAGCTACGCCGCACCGGCGGCAGCCTGCACACAGCGGAACTGGTGCAACTGGAGCCGGCCATCGGCGACGATCTGCTGATGCGGCTGTTGACCGATCTTTCCGGCGTGCAACTGATCCGCCGCACCGAGGAAGGCAGTTATGCGCTGGTGCGCGATCTTTCCCAGACCAGCCTGGGTGAACTGATCGAAGCCACCGGCCTGCGCCTGCCCGCCGACGATGCGGCACTGCCCGAAGCGGGCGATGCCATCGGCCGCCGCGCCGTGGCCGTGCTCGATCTGCTGCGCCAGCCGCTGCGCGGTCCCCTTCGCCGCAGCCTTGCGGATGTGCTGCAATGCGCGAACCCCAACGGAACCGAACCTGCATGAACCCGAAGCTTTCGCGCATCCTGGCCGCATCCGTGCTGCTCGCCGCCGCGTGTTTTTCCTTCGCGCCGGCGGAAGCGGCGGACAAGCCTGCGGCTGACCCCGTCGAATTCGCCATCGACACCCTGGACGATGGCCGCTTCGATCTGGCGCAGCAGCGCGGCAACTGGGTGGTGGTCAACTTCTGGGCGACGTGGTGTTCCCCGTGCCTGAAGGAAATGCCGGAACTGGCCGCACTGGACGCCGCGCACGAAAACCTGCACGTGATCGGTCTGGCGTTCGAGGATATCGAAACCGAGGAAATGCGCGCCTTCCTGAAAGAACGCCCGGCGGGCTATCCCATCGCCATCGTCGATACCTACGAGCCGCCAGCTGCGTTCGAAGTACCGCGCGGCCTGCCGATGACCTACCTCATCGGGCCGGATGGGCGGGTTGCCAAAAAGTTTCTCGGGCCGGTGACGCGGCGCGATCTGGAACTGGCGATGCAGCCTGCTCCATAGAGCCGGGCAAACCCGGCTCTATGGGCGGTGTGGGCTACTTCTTGAAGATTCCGCCCAGCACGCCGCGCAATATCTGGTTGCCGAGCTTGGTGCCCGCCGTGCGCGCGGCCTGTTTGGTCATGGTCTGCACCACGCCCTGGCGGCGCTTGGTGCCCCACAGCCATTCGTTGATTTTCGCGCCGAAGCCGGATTCTTCCGGTTCCGCTTCCTTGCCTTTGGCCGGAGCTTTGGCGGTTTCCACGCCGGCGGCGTTGTTCGCGGCTTCCTGTGCGCGGCGGGTCAGGATTTCGTGCGCGGATTCGCGGTCGATGGCGGTGTCGTAGCGCGGGCCGATCGGGCTTCTGGCGCGAACCTGGGCGCGTTCTTCCGGCGTGATCGCGCCCATGCGGCAGCGCGGCGGGGAAATCAGGGTCTTTTCGACCGGCGCGGGGATGCCCTTGTCCAGCAGCACGGAAGTCAGCGCCTCGCCGGTGCCCAGTTGCGAAATGGTTTTCGGCACGTCCAGATTCGGGTTCTGCACGAAGGTTTCCGCCGCCGTCTTCACGGCCTTCTGGTCGCGCGGGGTGAAGGCGCGCAGCGCGTGCTGGAAGCGGTTGCCGAGCTGGCCGAGGATTTCGGCCGGCACGTCGTCCGGGAACTGCGAGCAGAAATACACGCCCACGCCCTTGGAACGGATGATGCGCACCACCTGTTCCACGCGCTGCCGCAGCGCCGGCGGGGCATCGTTGAACAAAAGGTGCGCCTCGTCGAACACGAACACCAGCTTGGGCTTTTCCAGATCGCCCACTTCCGGCAGGTTCTCGAAGAACTCGGACAGCAGCCACAACAGGAAGGTGGAATACAGGCGCGGCTTCAGGATCAGCTTGTCCGCGGCCAGGATGTTGACGATGCCGCGCCCGCTCAAATCCGTGCGCATCAGGTCGGCAAGATCCAGCGCCGGTTCACCGAAGAACTGGTCGCCGCCTTCCTGTTCCAGCCGCAGCAGGGCACGCTGGATCGCGGCGATCGAGGCCGGGCTGATGAGGCCGACGCTGGCGGAAATCTCCTTGCGGTTCTCGGCGGCGAAGTTCAGCAGCGAGCGCAGGTCGGCCATGTCCAGCAGCAGCCAGCCGTTGTCGTCCGCCAGCTTGAACACGATGTCCAGCACGCCGGATTGGGTGTCGTTCAATTCCAGCATCCGGCCCAGCAGGGTTGGGCCGACTTCGGAAATCGTGGCGCGCACCGGGTGGCCGTCCTTGCCGAACACGTCCCAGAACACGGTCGGGCAACCTTCGTTGCCGTAATCGGGAATCCCGATCTGCTCCACGCGCTGGGCGATCTTCTCGTTGCCCGCGCCGGGCATCGCCAGGCCCGCGACGTCGCCCTTCACATCCGCCAGGAACACCGGCACGCCGATGCGCGAGAAGCCTTCGGCCAGCACCATCAGCGTCACCGACTTGCCGGTGCCGGTCGCGCCCGCGACCAGGCCGTGACGGTTGCCGTACTTGGGCAGCAGGTGAACCTGGCCGCTTTCGGGCGTGGTGATGGATTTGCCGACGAGAATCTGGGGCTGGGTCATGGGAATGGCTCGGTGCAGGGATGCGTTCGATTCTAGCTTGCGTTGCGCCGTACGAAGATGGCGTGCGGCTCCTCACTTGCCGCTCCCGCAGCCGCCCGATAGGCTCCTTGGTTTGGTTTTCCGCGCCGTCACGCCATTTCCCATGCCGAAGTCTCGTCTCCCCGGTGCGCTCGCCGCCTTCCTCCTGTTGGCCGCCTGTGCGCCCGCGAACACCCGCCAGCCCGCAGCGCCCGTTGCCACCGAGGCGCAGTTGAACGCGCTTTACGCGCAGATCGACGCCGCCAGCGCGCGTTTCGATACGGCGGTGACGCTGTACGAACAAGGCCAGCCTGACGAAGCCGCCGCCGAATTCGGCGCGGGCCGCGCTGCGCTGCGGGAACTTGGCGCGCAATGCGCGGATCTTTCCGGTTGCGACGTGCGCCGCGTGCTGGCCGCGCAGGATGCCCTGCTGGAGCGGCAGGCGCGCTTCCTCGCCGGAGCCACCTCGGATGCGCAGCCGGTGGATGCCGATACGGGCGGGGTGGTGGGCGAGGGCGATTCGCCGGTGCTGCTGCAAATGCCGGCGGCGGCGCGCACCGTGGCGCTGTTGAACGGCAAGGATCTGGCCCGCGTGATCGAGCTCAACGAGCCGGTGAAGGCCGCGCTGGAGGAATGGCTTACCTGGATGCGCCCGCAATTGCTCGATACCTGGGAGAACTACCAGTTCATGCGCCACCGCATGTTCCCCGAATACGAAAAGGCGGGGCTGCCGGAGGCGCTGCTGTTCGGGATCATGGCCAAGGAATCCGGTGGCCGCGTCCACGCCGTTTCGCGCGCGGGAGCCGCCGGGCCGTTGCAGTTCATGCCCGCCACCGGCGCGCGCTTCGGCCTGAACCGGGGCGGGCCAGGGTTCGACCTGCGCTTCGACCCGAAGGAATCCACCCGCGCCAACGCCGAATACCTCAACGAGCGCTTCGCCAACCTCAACAACAACCTCGCCCTGGCGCTGGCCGCCTACAACGGCGGGGAAGGACGCATCGCCCGGCTCTCCGGCAACGGAGCGCGCGATTTCTGGAGCCCGCAGGTGTTCAACGCACTGCCGCCGGAAACCCGCGAATACGTGCCGATGGTGCTGGCGGCGGCATGGCTGTTCCTGCATCCGGAGCAATACAACCTGAGCCTCCCGAAATACGACGCCAGCCCGGTGCCGGTGAGGCTGGCCCAATCCCTTTCCATCAACGAACTGGCCGTATGCATCGGCCAGCACGGCAACCCGCGAGGCTGGTTCCGCCATCTGCGCAACCTCAATCCGCGCTGGGAGGCTGATGAGCGCATTCCCGCCGGAACCGGGCTGGAACTGCCTGCCGCCGCGCTGGATGCCTACCTGCGCCAGTGCGAAACCGGCCCGATGCTCGCCATGAGCCGTGAACTGCACGAGGCCCGTCCACCCAGGCCGCCCGCGCTCGCCGCCAGATCGGCCACGGGCCGGGGCGGCACGTATGTCGTGAAGAAAGGCGATTCCATCCACGCCATCGCCCGCCGCCATGGCTGCACCGTGCATTCCCTGGCGCAAACCAACGGCGTGCGCGCGCCGGCATACCTCATCAAGCCGGGGCAGCGGCTGAGCCTTTCCGCCTGCAAGGCCTGATGCGGGTCGTGCAGCCCGCCTGCGCTTGCTCCCTTGGCGAATTCGCGTACGGTGGCGATGTGGGGCGGATTGGGTTGCCTGGATCACGAGTACCGAGAACATGCCGATTCCTGGCGCATCCAACGAAGTAAAGATCGAAAGGTCATCGCCTTATGGGGCATGGCGGTTGTGTGTTGCTCCGATGGTGGATTGGACCGACCGCCATTGCCGCGTTTTCCACCGCCGCATGTCGCCCCATGCGCGGCTATATACGGAAATGCTGCACGCCAATGCGGTGCTGCATGGCGATCCGGCGCGGGTGCTGGATTTCGATGCGAGCGAGTATCCGGTGGCGCTGCAACTGGGCGGCAGCGATCCGGCGCTTCTGGCGGCGGCGACGGCCCGCGCGGTGGCGTGGGGTTACGATGAGGTGAACCTCAATGTCGGCTGCCCGTCCGAGCGCGTGCAGAGCGGCAGTTTCGGTGCGTGCCTGATGCGCGAACCGGAGCTTGTGGCCGATTGCGTTGCCGCGATGGTGCAGGCGAGCCGCGCTCCGGTGACGGTGAAGTGCCGCATCGGCGTGGACGAGCAGGAGCCGCGCGAGGTGCTGTTCGATTTCGCGCAGAGGATGAAGGCGGCAGGTGCGGCGGCCTTGATCGTTCACGCGCGCAAGGCCTGGCTTTCGGGGCTGAACCCGAAGGAGAACCGCGAGATTCCACCGCTGGATTACCCGTTGGTGCATGAGTTGAAGCGCGCGCATGGCGATTGGCCCGTCGTCGTCAATGGCGGCATCGCGGATGCGGCTTCCGTGCTGGCGCAGCTCGAACGCATGGACGGCGCGATGCTGGGCCGCGCGGCCTACCACGACCCGTATCTGCTGCACCGGCTGGATCGGATGCTGTTTGCGCCGGATGCGCCGCTGCAATCGCGCGCCGATCTGCTGCGCGGGATGCGGCCGTATGCGGAGGCCCAACTGGCCGATGGCGTGCAGTTGAAGCACATCGTGCGCCACATGCTCGGCCTGTTCCACGGCGAGCCGGGCGGAAGGGCGTTCCGGCAGGTCGTAAGCTCCGGCGCGCATCGATCCGGAGCGGATTGGAGCTTGGTGGAACGGGCGCTGGATGCGGTGGAAGCGCATGCGGTGCGTGCGGCGTGAGCAAGGAGGCCAACCCCATGCAATTTGATTCCCCGGCGGCATTTCTCGCATGCAAGCCCGCGGGGCTTCCTGTCGACCGCGCCGCCACGCCGCGCGCGGCTTTCCTCGTGACGCCGGAAGGCTTTGCCTTGGCCGAGCAATCCGCCGCGGACAACCGCTACATGGACATGGGCAGGCAGGTGAGCACGGAGCGTGCGCTGGCGCAGCATCGGGCCCTGCACCGGGCGATTTCCGGAACCTTGCCGTGCATCGCGTTCGCGGGCGATGCGGCCACGCCCGATGCGGTGTTCCCGAACAACGTGTTCGGCACTGCGCCGGGGCGCGTCATCCTCGGCCACATGCGCCATCCCGTGCGGCAGCGCGAGGCGCAGCGTGCGGACATCACGGGATTCTTCACGCAGGCG
Source organism: uncultured Aquimonas sp. (assembly GCA_964536455.1). Lineage (GTDB taxonomy): Bacteria > Pseudomonadota > Gammaproteobacteria > Xanthomonadales > Xanthomonadaceae > Denitratimonas. The sequence continues at coordinate 1,385 of CAZHXV010000030.1, read as the reverse complement.
CTGGGCTACGAATTGCACGATCTGCGAGCGCAGCCCGGCATCTGCGAACTGACCGGTTCGATGGTGATCGACCGGGCGCGCGGCATCGGCTTTGTCGGGCTTTCCGAGCGCTGCGATGCGCAGGGGGCCTTCGCGATGCATGAGGCTTTCGGTCTGCGCGCCAGCTTCCGGTTCGCGCTGCATCCGGACGAATACCACGCCAACGTCGTGATGAGCGTGCTGGCCTCGCGTGCGGTGGTGATCTGCCCGGATGGCTTTGCCGAGGAGGCGGCAGCTTCGGCCATCGCGCGGGTGTACGCGCCTGCCGTGATCGAACTGGATCGAACCGAGAAGATCGCCTTCGCGGCCAACTGCATCGCGCTCGATGCGGGCACGGTGTGGATGAGCGAAGCCGCTGCCGATGGCTTGCGACCGGCCTCGCGCGCGGGGTTCGAGCGCTGCGGTTTTCGCATTGCCGCCGTCGCGCTGGACGAGATCGAGAAGGCAGGCGGCTCGCTGCGCTGCTGTGTCGGCGAAATCTATTGAAGCGCGCCGTTGTGCCAGACTGGAACGCATGACGACTCCCAGGATATTGGTCGCGGACGACCACCCGCTGTTTCGCGCGGCGGTGCTGCACGCGCTGCGCGAGAGCTTCGGCGAGGTGAGCGTGGTGGAAGCCGCCAGCGCCTCGGCGCTCGGGCAGGCAGCGGTCGTGCACGAGGACATCGATCTGATCCTGCTGGACCTGGCGATGCCCGGCGCGCGCGGCCTGTCCTCGCTGGTTCATCTGCGCGGCGAATGCCCGCAGATTCCGGTGCTGGTGATTTCCTCGAACGACCACCCACGCACCATCCGCCGCGCGCAGCAGTTCGGCGCGGCGGGCTTCATCCCGAAGTCCTCGCCGGCCGAGACCATCGGCGCGGCCGTGGGCGCGGTGCTGGACGGCGGCACCTGGTTCCCGCCGCTGACCGCCGAGCGTTCCGAGGACGATGCGAAACTGGCGGCGCGGCTGGCGCAGTTGACGCCGCAGCAGTTCCGCGTGCTGCTGTGCCTGGCCGATGGATTGCTCAACAAGCAGATCGCCTACGAACTCGGGCTGGCCGAGAACACCGTGAAGGTGCACGTCACCGCGATCCTGAAGAAGCTCGATTGCCACAGCCGCACGCAGGCGGCGGTGCTGGTGAAGGCGCTCGATCCGGACGAAGTCTAGGGCGGTTTTATCGCTTGACTTGCAACCCGTAGACGTAGAGCGGAGCTTGCTCCGCTCAACGCCGGATCGGAGCGAAAGGCAGAAGCAGCGGGGCAAGCCCCGCTGCTACAAAAACAAATGCGTGCACGAATCGGAACCGCGCTAGGTGTTGAGGTTCGACACGTTGTTCACCGGAATACGGCTGATGGGTGGCTGG
>CAZHXV010000029.1:0-19196 GCA_964536455.1 uncultured Aquimonas sp. | reverse complement strand
GCGGCTCGATGAAGCCGCTGGCCAGGCCCAGCGCGATCACGTTCTTGTTCCAGGCGCGGCGCCGGCGGCCGGTGCGGAACGGGATGACCCAGGGATCCCGCAGCGGCGGCGCCGGGTTGGCGGCGACGAGTTTGGCCGCCGCCTCGTCGTCCGACATGTGCGCGCCGGAAAACACCGTGCCGCAACCAACCCGATGCTGCAGGGCGATGTGCCAGCGCCAGCCCGCCTCGTGCGCGATGGCCCGCGTGTACGGCACGGCCGGCTCGATCGACTCGGTCTGCCACGCCACCGCGCGGTCGCAGGGCAGCCAGTGGTTCCAGTCCTCGTAGCCGGTCTTGAGCGTCTGCTCGATCAGCAGCGCGCGACCGCCGGTGCAGTCGATGAAGAGATCGCCTTCCACGACCTGGCCATCGTCCAGCACCAGCGCCTCGACGAACCCGCTTTCCGGATGTTGCCGCACCTCCCGGATCCTGCCCTCGATGCGGGTCATGCCGAAGCCCTCGCACTTGCGGCGCATGTAGGCGGCGTAGAGGGCGGCGTCGAAGTGGTAGGCGTAGTTGACCTCCATCCGGTTCGGCGACATCGGCGAACGCGCCCAGCGCGACGACCATTGCTGCGCGCCGCCTTCGTTCTGATCGAACAGGGCAAAGCGCTTGACCCGGGACGCCACCGTTTCCAGGCAATAGTCGCCAAGCTCGGACTGCATCCCGCGGCGCAGGCTGTCGAGCCAGAAGTGGTGGAACTCGCACGACCAGGTGCCCAGCCCGGTATAGCCGAACGGGTGGAAGTAGCGCTGCCCCGGGCGCAGCCAGTTCTCGAACGAGATCGACAGCTTGAAGCTGGCCGCCACTTCGCGCATGAACTCGCGTTCGTCGATCTGCAGCAGCTTGTGGAAGGTGCGGATCGTGGGCACCGTCGATTCGCCGACGCCGACCGTGCCGATCTGCTCCGATTCGACCAGGGTGATGTCGAGCAGATCGCGGAACTGGTGCGTCAGCGCGGTGGCGGCCACCCAGCCGGCGGTACCGCCGCCGGCGATCACGACCTTGCGAATCCTTCCCTCAGCCATGGCGCATCTCCGTCATCGGTTCAATTTGCCGATCAGCATGGCCCGCAACTGCCGGGCCAGGGCTTCGTCGATCGGCCCCAGCGGGCCGCGGGCCGCTTCGGGCAGGTGTTCGCCGGCCTGCGCGGCGGGGCCGAACACGTACCAGTCGAACACCGCGCGCCAGGCCCGTTTCTCGTGTTCGGGGCGGTCGCGGATCGTCCACAGCGCGTGGTAGAGGGCGTGCATCGGCGTCGGGATCCAGGCCGGCATGCTGCCCCACCAGTAGTTGACCAGTACGCAGAACGGATCCAGCCCTTCGACGCGATGCCACCACATGCTCGGGATGAAGACGGCATCGCCCGGCTCCAGCACCACCTCCCGCGCCTGGGCGAGCGCCTGGCGGAAACGCGGAAAACGCGCGAAGTCCGGATCGGCGAAATCGACCACGCTGACCGCCTGCCCGCCCGGCGTGGGTTCCAGCGGCCCCGGGTAGAGGTTGTCGATCTGCTCCGGCGGGAACAGGGTGAAGCGGCGGCGGCCGACGCAGCAGCAGGCGAGGTTGTTCGGCGCATCGTAATGCGCCGACGCGACGGTGCGGTTGCCGATCCAGATCGCCGGCGGCGCGTCGATGCCGTGGCTGGCGAAATCGAGATCGTTGCCGGCGCGGAAGCCGGGCAGGCAGCCATCGACGGGAACCGAAGCGACGTAGTAGGTCGGCGGCTGGGCGTCGCCAGCGTGCGCGGCGATCTCCTCGAGCACCTGGCCCAGATCGCCCCGCTTCGCCACGCAGTTCAATTCGGTGAGCCCGGCGTTGTAGAACGGACGCCCCCCGACCTCCGGGCCGCCGTAGGAATACGGCACCGGCCTGCCGTTGTAGTGGCCACGCAGGCAGTCGATCGCTTCGCGCGCGGAACGCAGGCCCGCTTGCACCAGGCGCCAATCGCGCGCGATGCCCTTCAGCAGCACGGGCTGCGCCGCCGCGAGCAGTTCGCCGAGCGGCAGCGCGTCCGGCCGGCAGCCTTCCAGCACGGGCACGCCAGGGATCGTCGGTGCCATGCCGTCCATGCTATGCGGCGTCCTGCACGCGCAGGCGGCGCTGTTTTTCCGCCATCAGCCGGGATACGTTGTGCAGCGAGGACAGCAGCAGGAACGCGCCTTCCAGGAACCCCGCGGCATGCAGCCGATGCAGGGTTTCCGCATCCAGCGCGGCGAGCCGCTCGCGGTCGATGCCGTGCAGGCCGGTCACGCTGGCGCGATGGGTTGCGTTGAATTGCACGTCCAGCGCGACCGGCTGGATCAGCCCGGCGGCGTCGAAGGCGTCGAAGATCGCCTTGCCGCTTTCCACGCCGTCGCGCACGCCGCGCAGCACGCTGGCGATGTGATCCAGATACGGACTGTTGCCGCCCAGCGGCAGGAACACCGCCTCGCCCTCGCCCTCGCCGGCGGCGACGCGCGGATGCTCCATGTCGATGTGAATGACGGGCTCGTTGCGCAGCTCGCCGTCGATCCGCCGCTCCTGGAAACCGATCAGGAACGGGCCCTTGGCGATCGCGCCGGGCAGGTAGGCGGCGTTCCAGCGCCCATCGTCCCGCAGGAACAGGTTTTCGTGCTGTTCGAAGCCGAGCAGCGCCACCGACTGCCACTCGCCGCTGGCGGAATCCTTGCGCAGGAACAGCGGGTATTCGCGCTGCATCTGCGCCCACTCGGTCGGGTAGGCCGGCGTCATGCCGATGTCGTCGCCGAATTCGGGGCCGAAATGCGTGCGCACTCGCAGGTTTCTATGCGCGATGTTGTTGAGCAGTTCGTATCGGGGCATTGCGGCCATCCGGATTCGTCGCGGGACGGGCAACCGTTATGACGTGCGCCTGTGGAAAAAGGAAGAGGGCCGCTGCCGGCACAGCCGCCCCCGCCCTCGTTCCGGTTCTTCGCGCTCAGAACTTGTAACGCATGCCCAGCATGTAGCGCGGACTCTGGTCGAGCAGCTTGACCATCATCAGTTCATTGCGGGCCCGCCAGCGGATGTCCTCTCCGGTCAGATTGATCGCCTCCAGGCCGAGCGTCCAGCGATCGTTGAACGTGTAGTTCACGCTCAGATCCACTTGCTGGTAGTCCTCGACGTAGTACGGATTGGTGTTGGAGCCATTCTGGTTGGCCGCGATCAGATACTCGTCGCGCCAGTTCCAGGCCAGGCGCACGGACCAGCCGAATTTCTCGTACATCAGCACCACATTGGCGGAATCGCTGAGGCCGGTCAGCGCGAACTGATTCACGCCGGGCTGGGCCGCGTCGTCGATGCCCACATCGCCCTGGACGATGGTGTAGTTGGCCAGCACGCCGAACCCGCTTTCGCCGAAGAAGTACTGGCCGCCCAGTTCCCAGCCGTGCAGCCTGGCCTTGCGCTGGTTGATGGGGCGATTGACGTTGAACATGTACAGCGGGTCGTCGGGCTCGCCCACCAGATCGTAGGCGGTCGCGATCGCCTGCCATTGCGCGTCACTGCCATCGAAGGCCTCCAGGCCGCCGGTCGCCGCCGTATTGCGCAGCATCGCCAGCGCCGTGAACAGGCCGACATTGTTGGCCGAGCAGCGGCTGGGATCATTGCCTGCGGCCGTGACCTGCGAAATGCAGGCCTGGCTTTGCAGGAAGGCCAGCGCCGCCTGGGCGTCCGGGCCCGAGGTCGGGTCGCGCAGTCCGTACAGGCTGTCCTGAACCACGGTGTTGCCGAGGAAATTGTCGACCCGCTTGTCCCAGAAAGTCACCGACACGTAGCTGGCATCGGCGAAATACCACTCCAGCGCCAGGTCGAGGTTGTCCGATTCCAGCGGCTTCAGCGCCGGGTTCTGCGAGTTGCCGGCGGCACGCATGGATTCGGCCACCAGCACCGAGCCGGTCGGGTTGCCCGTCGTCGGGCCCGCGTACAGATTGCCCATCGGCGCGCGGGCAATGGTCTGGCTGTAGGAGAAGCGCCCCTTCAGCGATTCGTTGAAATCGAGGCTGAAATCCAGGTTCGGCAGCAGGTAGTTGTAGCTGGCCTTCTCGCTGAACGGCTGGACATCGGACGACTGGGTGATGGTGAAGTCGTTGTCGTCCTGCCAGGTGATCGCCTGCGGGATGCTGATGGTCGAAATGGAGACGATGTCGGTTTTCTCGTAGCGCGCGCCCAGCGCCAGGTTGGCCGCCATGCCGCCCAGTTCGCCATTCCATTGATACTGCACGTAGGCAGCCTCGGTCTTTTCCTCGATGCGGTTGTCGTTGGCCAGGTTGTGGTTGTAGGTGAGCGGGGTGCCATAGACGCCGTGGGCCCACGATGCCAGTTCGGAGGCGTTGCCCCACCACGCGCCGGACGGGATGCCCGCGGTGTTGTAGTCGTCGAACAGACCGGCAATGCTGATCGGCGTCAGCAGCGCGATCATCCCCGGTTCGTTGCCGACGTTGGCCACGCCCCAGTCGCCCAGCGCGGCGTAGGTGTCGTTGCTGTTCTGCCGGGTCAGGGTGGTCTTCGACGAATCGACGCCGAACTGGAAGCGGTTGTTGTCGAAGTTCAACTCGCCGTCGATGCGCCCCTGCTTGACCTCGCTGGTCTGGCTCGTGTACCAGATGCGTTGAACCTGCGAGCCGAGCTGCCCTGCCGGGAAATCCGGGTTGACCGTGCCGTTGACGCCGGACATGGCATCGGCCTGGTTCTGGAACCAGGTGCGCGTGGCGATCGGCAGGCCGTTGTTGAAGAAGAATTCCTGCGACCAGTTGCCGCCGCAGAAGGCGCCGGTGCAATTGCGCGGCGTCGCATCGGCATTGGTGCCGGCCAGGCTGAAGAAGGTTGCGCTGGCGCCGGTGATCGGATCGTTCGGCAGGCTTCGGGTCTTGGAATCGTGCGCGTCGAACTTCAGGCGGAATGTGTCGCTGACGTCCCACGCGGCATTGAAACCGAGCGAGCCGAGCTTGTACTTCTGCATGTTGCGCTGCTGCTCGAAGCCGAAGTCCTTGCTGCCCGTCACTTCGCGCAGATAGACCGGCACCGCGATCGGATGGCTGGTATCGAACTGGATGGCGGTGAAGCCTCCGCCCTGGTTCAGCCACAAGCTCTGTTCGCCGCGGTCCTCGGCGATCTCGTTGGTCGAGTAGGTGTAGTCCAGGGTCAGGGTCAGGCTGTCGGTCGGCGCGAACTGCAGTACCGCCTGACCGTTGATGCGCTCGCGCTCCATATCCGAGAACGCATAGCGCAGGTCGTTGGGGATGGCGTAGAGCTGCCCGGCGGCGGGCGCGTTCGACACCGCGGTACCGGAGCCGAGCTGGGAAGGAATCCCCGCGTCGGGCCAGGTGCGGATGTTCCACTGGTTTTCGGTGGCCTGCACGTCGCCGCCGTGACGCTTCTGGTAGCTGGCGCTAAGGCCGATGCCGAAGGTCTTGTCGGGGTTGGCGTAGCTGAAGAGACCCGATACTTCGGGGGTGATGTCGCTGCCGATGGTCTGCGACTCGTCGGAAACCAGCTTGGCGCCGGCGCTGGCGACCAGCCCGCTGCGGTTGAGCGGACGCGCGGTCAGGATGTCGATGGTGGCACCGATGCCCCCGGCCGGCACGTCGGCGCGACCGGTCTTGTATACGGTGACGCCGCTGATCGCATCCGACGCCAGTTGCGCGAAATTGAACGCGCGCGTGCCGGAACCGACGCCGCCGGTGACCGTGTCTCCATTGGAGAAGCCTTCGGCGCCGGGAACCTGGCGACCGTTGAGCGTCACCATGTTGAACTGCGGGCCGAAACCGCGCGCGGTGACCTGCGCACCTTCGCCGTTGCGGCGCTCGATCGAGATGCCGGTGACGCGCTGCAAAGACTCGGCCAGATTGGTGTCCGGGAATTTGCCGATGTCCTCGGCGCTGATCGCGTCCACCACGCCGGGCGTTTCGCGCTTGACGTCCATCGCCGCTTCAAGGCTGTTGCGGATGCCAACGACCGTCACCACGTCGAGTGCCTGGGCCTCGTCCGAATCCTGCTTCGCCTGCTGGGCGAAGGCGGGATTGATCACGACCACCCCGCCAACGATCACGAACAGGGCCTTGGACTTCAGGTTCTTCAATTTGTCGCTGCTGCTGTGTTTCATGCGCGTTTCCTTCCCCGGTTGCATGTCACGGAATTTCTTTGCCCCTCATGGGACGCCCTCGGGCGCAAGGCCCTCACCCTCACCTGTGCTCTCGAACCGGCCTGCGTGAAAAGCGGAGGTTCGACGCCACCGATTGGTAGCGCTAACATTCAGTGCGCGCCGAAGATAGCCCTTGCAAAAAAGGGTGTCACCGTGCGGCGCAACAAATCAGCGCGCCACGCGCAGAGCCCGTGCCTCCAGGAATGCGATCGGCAGCCAGGCGCCAGGGCCGGCCATCCCTTCGGGGATAGGCCAGGCCGGCGCACCCGTCATCGCCCAGCCCGGGGCGCTTCCATCCGCATCGTGTCGAGCACTTCATCCAGGCTCGCCATCGAGGCGTCGCCCGGCGTGGTCATCGCCAGCGCGCCATGCGCTGCGCCGCAGTCCACCGCCCATTGCGGCCCCTTGCCGGCGAGCAGGCCGTAGATCAGGCCGGCGGCGAACGCATCGCCACCGCCCACGCGATCGAGGATTTCCAGATCCCTGCGCGCCGACGCCCGCCACAGCCGGCCATCCTGATACAGCGCGGCACTCCAGTCGTTGCGGGTCGTCGATTCCCCGCCGCGCAGCGTGGCGGCCACGGCCGCGAGGTTCGGGAGGGCACCGGCCACGTCCTCGAACAACCGTTGCAGCCAGGCATCGACCGAGGACGGCGCTCCGCCCGCGCTAGGGTTCTCGGCTTCCACGACATGGGCGAGGTCGTCCCGACCGCCGAGCAGTACATCCGCCTGCGCTGCGAGCCTGCGATAGACCTGCCGCGCGGCGGCCATGCCACCGTGCGACTGCCACAGCGAGGGACGGTGGTTGATGTCGAAGGAAACGATGGCGCCATGCCGCCGCGCCGCCCGCATCGCCTCCAGGGCGACGTCCGCTGTGCTGTCGGAGAGCGACGCGAAAATGCCGCCGGTATGGAACCAGCGCGCGCCCTCCGCACCGAAAATGCGCTCCCAGTCGATGTCGCCCGGCCGCAACTGCGAGACGGCGGTGTGGCCGCGATCGGACACGCCCTGCGCCGCGCGGAGGCCGAAGCCGCGCTCGGTGAAGTTCAGGCCGTTGCGCACCGTGCGACCGACGCCATCGTGCGGCAGCCAGCGCAGATGCGAGAGATCGACGCCGCCTTGCAGCATCAGGTCTTCGACGAGGCGACCGACGGCATTGTCCGCCAGCGCGGTGACGATGGCCGTGCGCAGCCGGAAGCAGCGCCGCAGCGCGCGCGCAACGTTGTATTCGCCGCCGCCCTCCCATGCCTGGAAGCTGCGGGCGGTGGCGATCCGGCCCGCGCCGGGATCCAGGCGCAGCATGACTTCCCCGAGGGAGACGAGATCCCAGCGGCAGGCGGCCGGATCGCGCAACATCAGACTCATGGCTGGCGGCCGTGCGAAGGCGAAGGCGAAGGCGAAGGCGAAGGCGAAGGCGAAGGCGTCATGGTGCTTCACCCGCTTCAACCTGCGCCAGCGCGGGCCCTACGTACCCCGAGGCCTTGTCGCCGCGCGTCTCGACGATGGGCCGGCCGGCGCGGTCGAACTTGACCAGTTCGGCGGCAGCGCCGGCGGGCGTGGCCCACAGGTACCAGCGCGCCTCCATCCAGCCGACGTGCGCAGCGGGGCCTTCGCGCGGCCCGGCCTGCGCCGACAGCTCGACGGTGCGGCGCGTGCGATAGTCGTCCAGCGACGAATAGGGCGGACGGTTGAGCGCGAACTGGGTGAAGGCGATGACCGCCAGCAGCGCCAGCAGGCCCGTGGCAATGCGGCCGTTGCCGACCCGCCGCGCCGGCACGGCTGGCTCGACTCGCGGCAGCACCAGGTGCAGCGCCCCAAGCCCGACGAGGTACAGGCTGCCTGCGAGCGCGAACGGCAGCGCATACGAACCGGTGAGCGTGAGCGACCGACCCACCAGGATCTGGAACAGCGCGCCGCCGACCACCCCGCACGCCGTCATGACGCCCACCGCCGTGGCCACGGCAGGGCGCGGCAGGGTATCGGATACCAGCGTGAGCAGATTGCTGCTCCAGCCCTGGTGGGCCGCCGCGGCCAGCGCCAGCAGCGCCACCGCAACGAATACCGGAGCCATGCCCGCAATCTGCGGCGCTCCCGCCAAGGTACCCGTTCCCATCACCGGCAGCGCGCACAGCGCGCAGACAAGCATCGCCAGCTTGCGCGCAGCCCCGACGCCGCGGCCACGGGCGATGAGCCGCGAAGACAGCCATCCGCCACCGATCGCACCCATATCGGCCGCGATGAAAACCACCGGGATCGTCCACGCCATGAAGATCGGCGCCAGCCCGAATTCGCCGACGAGGAACTTCGGCAGCCAGGTGAGATAGAACCACCACGGCGCGTCGGTGAAGAACTTGGCGAGCGCCAGTCCATAAATCGGCCGCATCCCGAGCACCTGGCCGATGCCCAGCGAAGCGGCGGCGTGCGGCGCGGCGGTTTCAGCCGCATCGGCGCGGATGTGGGCCAGTTCCGCGGGCGACACGCGCGGATGCTCCTGCGGCGACCGGTACAGGAGCATCCAGAAGACGATCCACACGCCGCCCACGCCGCCCAGGACAAGGAAGCACATGCGCCAGCCCCAGGTCTCGGCAATGCCCACCGCAAGCAGCGGCGCGAGGATCGCCCCGACATTCGAGCCGCAGTTGAAGAGCCCCGTGGCCAGCGCCCGCTCGCGCTTCGGGAACCACTCGGCGACGGTTCGCACCGCGGCCGGGAAGTTGCCCGATTCGCCCGCGCCAAGTGCGAAGCGCACCGCGGCGAAGCTGCCCAAACCGGCCGCCATGGCATGCGCCATCGAGGCGAGGTTCCACACCAGGAACGACGCGGCAAGCCCGATGCGTACGCCGACGCGGTCGATCCAGCTCCCCACGAAGATCATGCCGAACCCATAGGCAAGCAGAAAGCTCACGTTGATGAGCGCCAGATCCGTCGGCCCCAGGCGCAGCTCATCCTCGAAGAACGGCGTCAGCAGCGAAAACAGCTGGCGGTCGAGGTAGTTGATGGTGGTGGCGAAGAACAGCAGCGCGCAGATGCCCCAGCGCACGCGCGTGGCGGCGATCACCGGTTGACTCCGGAAGCCAGGAAGCCGCCGTCCACCACGAGGCTGGTGCCGGTCATGAAGCTCACCTCATCCGAGCACAGGAACAGGGCCGCGCCCACCAGTTCCGCCGCCTCACCGAAACGGCCGAGCGGGGTGCGCGCCAGGAGCTCCTGCCCGCGCGGCGTGCCTTCGAGCAGCGCGCGGTTGAGATCGGTCACGAACACGCCGGGAACCAGCGCATTGGTGCGGATGCCATCCTTCGCCCACTCGCAGCCGAGGCTTTGCGTGAGCGACATCACCGCCGCCTTCGATGCGCTGTAGGCGGCCACTTCGTGGAACGCGACGAAGCTCGACAGCGAGGCGATGTTGACGATGCGGCCGCGACCGCACTGCTTCAGGGCATCGTGGAACGACTGGCAGGCGCGCAGCATCCCGGTGACGTTGGTGTCGAGCAGACCGCTCCAGTCCGCATCGCGGACTTCGGCGGTGGGCGCGCGGAAGGTGCGCCCGGCGCAGTTGACGAGGATGTCCACGCCGCCGAACTGCGCCAGCACCGCATCGCGCAGGGCATCGATGCTGGCCGGTTCGCGCACGTCGCAGACGGCCTCGATGCTGCGCACGCCCTGGGCGCGGATCCGGGCCGCAACCTGCTGCGCGCGATCCGCGCGGGTGCCGGCGACCGCCGTATGCACCCCGGCCTCGGCCAGCCCGAGCGCGATGGTGCGCCCGAGACCGGAGGTGCCGCCGACGACCACGGCCCTGCGACCGGCGAGGTCGAACCGGCGGCTCATGCCACCGATCCCGCAGGTTCGAGCCACTGCGCCGCAAGGCCGCCGAGCAGCAGCCTGGCATCGCGTTCGATCTGCGCGTCGGTTGGCGCCACCGGCAGCGCCGCGTAGCGCCGCGCGAGCGCGTCCGCGATGGCGCGGCGCGAATGCCGCCACTTGTAGATCAACTGATCGAGAACGCGCGCGTCGGAGTGCTGCGGTACGAAGGTGGGCCCGAGCATTTCCAGCCGCATCGCGGTGGTCTCCTCGACCAGGCTGGCGTTGTTCATGAACCACCAGCAGCCGAACGGCAGCACGTTGGCGAACTTGCGCGCCACCACGCACAGCCCGTGGGTGTTCTCGCGCGACAGCGTGGTCACGAGGAAACGCACGTCCGGGTGCCGATCCGCGAGGCGTTCCAGCGGCGCGAGATCCACGCTGCGAACCCCGTCGCCGGCCGCGCGCAGGCGCGGGTTCACGCCGCGACGCACGCCCAGCATCATCGCCAACGGCAGGCCGTGCTCGCGGCAGGCATCCAGCACCGCAGGCGGCGGCGCGGCGACTTCCTGCAACGAGATCGCAAGGTAGCGCGGCCGCATCCGGGCGATCCAGCGCCGCAGTTCGGAGGCCAGATCCGGCGCACCGATCAGCCGATCCAGCCGCAGTGCGGCGTGGAAGCGCGCATCGGGCGCGATGCCCTGCTCCCACAGCGCGCGTTCCACCGGGTCGGCGGGATCGTTGGTCATCACGAGTGCGGCGACGCCAGCCAGGCGCAGCACGTCCTCGACGTGCTCCTCGATGCGGCGCGCGGCGAAGAAGGCGCGCGCTTCGCGCAGATCCGGCGCGGCCGGATCCAGCCCGAACGCCGCCAGTACCGTGGCGACGCCGGCGGCTGCCTCCGACAGCGGCGAGCGGCGCACGAACAGCGCCTCCCATACCCAATCGGCCTGCGCCGCCGCGTCTTGCGCGAAGAAGGCCGCGGGCGTGATCGAAGGCTCGGCGCGCAGCGCTTCGGCGACGAGGTAGTGGTAGGTCAGGAGCTCATCAATGCCCCACAGGTTCAGCGCGCCGAACCGGGGGGCGAACAGGTGCGTGTGCAGATCGACGACGGGTGCGGCCTCCACCGCCCGCGCGACGCGCCCGGCCAGGCCCGTGCGGTCGCCGCTCATCGCGGCACCTCGGGAATGCGCGCATCGGTGGGATCGGCCCAGCGCCCGTTGGGCACGGTGGCGCACCACTGCGGCCGCAGCGGATCCCGGTCGTAGGGATACGAGCCCAGGCGGCGGTATTCCCCGGCGTAGTGGGCAAGCCTGTCGCGATCCAGGCGCACGCCCAGGCCCGGGCCGTCCGGCACCCGGATGCAGCCATTGCGGTATGGCAATGGGCCGCCCTGGATCACGTCGTCCTGCAACTGGTGGTAGTGCGCATCGGCCGCGAACGACAGGTTCGGGATCGCCGCGCCCAGATGCAGCATCGTCGCCAGTTGCACGCCAAGCTCGCCCGAGGAGTGCACGGCCACGCCAAGCCCGAAGGTCTCGCAGATGCCCGCCGCCTTTACGCAGGGCCGGATTCCGCCCCAGAACGTGGTGTCGAGCAGGATCACGTCCACCGCCGTGTCCAGGACGTTGGCGGCGAGCTGCTCGAAGTTCACCACCACGGTGTTGGTGGCCAGCGGCATGCGCACTTTTTCGCGCACGCGCCGCATCGCATTGAGGCCGAACGCCGGATCTTCGAGGTAATCGTTGTTCAGATGCTCGATCGCCTGGCCGAAGCGGATGCCCTGCTCCGCCGACCACACCGCGTTCGGATCAAAGCGCACCCGGTCGGTACCGACGGCGTCGGCCACGGCGCGGTAGCACTCCAGTTCGTAATCCGGCGGGAACACGCCGCCCTTGAGCTTGTGCGAGCTGAAGCCATGTTGCTGCTTCAGTTGCCGCACGTGGCACGCCAGTTGGTCGGGCGTGCGCACCTCGCCGCTGCCGTCGCGGTTGGGGTAACGGAAGAAAAGATAGGAAGCGAACGGCACCTCATCCTGCAGCTTGCCGCCGAGCAGGTCGTAAACCGGCACGCCCTGCGCCTGCCCGATGAGATCCAGGCAGGCGAACTCCAGCGCGGCGAGCACCTGGGTGCGGTTGTTGTAGAGCGAGGCGGTGGGGTTGGCGATCTTGAAGCGCATCTCTTCCAGCCGCAGCGGATCGTGGCCGATGAGATAGGCCTTCATCGCGCGGAACGCGGCCTCGGCCGATTCGCCGCCGCCGCCCATCTCGCCAAGGCCGATGAGGCCGTTGTCCGCCTCGACCTCGACGAGGGTGCGCACGAAGCGGCCCCAGTGGCAGCCATTGGCGTGCCGCAGCGGAGCCTGGAGCGGAACGGACACGGTGGTGGCGCGGATATCGCTGATTTTCATATCGTTCCCGAGTCGTGCACATCCGGTCTTGCCGGGCAGGGTGGCTCCGGCCCTCCGTCATTCGGTCGCCAGCGACCGCGCCGCGTTTGCCAGGTACAGATAGCTCCCGCCCAGATCCACCACGTATTCGTTCTGGCCCCAGAAGAACGGCCAGTCGGTGCGGCTTTCCGGCAGATCGGGCGGCAGCACCAGCACGCCGGGCACGACGCCGCCGGGAATGAAGGAGAAGTCGGCGCGGTTGGAGCCATAGGCGCGGGTCTGCGATTGCGCGCCGACGGCGGAGACGAAGGACAGGTCGTGGACGGGGTGCGTGCCGAACAGGTAGTCCAGGCCGCGCAGTACGCGGTCGGCGCCGATCAGATCGGGAAAGGCGCGATGCAGGTGCCAGGCGGCGATGGCGTCCATCACGACCGCGCCATTGCCGGCCCAGCCGGCGCGGGTGATGCGCACGCCGAACGGATTTTCCCTGTCGCTCTCCTCCAGCCTGGCGACGTGGGCCTGCGCAAGGGCGCGCACGCGCTCGCCGAATGCTTCGTCCATCAACGGCAGAACGCGCGTCAGGTGCGCGATGTTGTCGCCGAAGAAGCGCTCGCCGATCTCCGGCAGCATCGCCACGATCCGGGCGGCGTATTTTTCCTCCTTCGTCGTCAGCAGCAGTTCCGCCGCGGCGGCGAATTCCTCGTCGCGCAGATCGCCGCCGGTGGTATTGCCGAACCTGAAAGCGAAGGGTTCGCGCGAATGTTCCTCGTCCCAGACGCGCGTCGCGACGCCCAGGGCTTCGTCCGCCAGGGCATCGTCGTAACCGCGCAAGGCGCGGCTGGCGGCGGCGAGCGCGGCGGCGGAGCCGTAATCGAGCGCGCTGGCGCGCGTGGTGAAGGCCCAGCGGTCGTCGAATTCTCCGCTGCGGCCGCCTTCGCGCGCGGCGACCATGCGCGAAGGCGCCGGGTGCGCGGTGCTGGGCAGGAAGTTCCTGCCGGGATGGCGTTCGCCGGCGAAGGGATCGAGCGCCTTGTCGTAGATCAACCCGTCGGTCTTGCTCGCCGCATCGCCCAGATGCGGATACTGGTAGAGATGCGCCTCGACGATGCCGTGGATGGCGTGGCCCACGGCGCGGTACTGGGCCAGGAGATAGCGCGTGCCATGTTCGATCTGCTGCAGGAGGTCGGGCCTGCCATCGGGACGATGCAGTTCGACGTAGCGCTTTTCCTGGCTCACGGTGGCGGTGTCGCGCGCAAGGCCGAAGTCTTCCCAGGCATGGGCCAGCGTACCGACCAGGCGATATTGCGTCTGCGTGCGGATGTCGAAATCGCCGGCGTCGAGCCAGCCGCCGACATTCAGGCCCGGGATGTGCTCGAAGGCATCGAACGCCGTATCGTCCTCCTTGCCCATCGCGTAGAGGTCGAAATGCCCGTAGTCGACCGGCGCCTGCAGCGCATCGTCGCGATGCGCGTCGCCGTGCCAGGTGCGATAGCCTTCCCGCACCTGCACATGATCCATCTGCACCGGCAGGAAGACGTCCAGCGTGGGATGCCACACCGCGTCGTACACGCCGGCATCGATGCGGAAAGGCGCGGTGCGCGTGGCGCCGTATTCGATGCGGTACAGGCCGGCCCGCGTTACCGCGGAAAAATCGAAACGCAGGTAGTTGTAGCGCAGCCAGCGGCCCCAGGGCGCCGCCGCACCGGCGAGGGCCTCGGTTTCCCCGCCGTCGGGGCCGATCCGCAACAGACGCGCCTGTGCCAGCGGCGTGTCGTTGGGATCCAGCTCGATCACCGCGGTCTTGGCCTGGCGCGGCGCATAGCCGACCTGCGAGTGCCCGATCACCGGCGCGCGCGTCCAGCCCGGCACCGCGTTGATCGAGACGAACCATTCGAGCACGGTGCCGGTCTTGTCCGCGGGCAGATCGCTGCGCACCACGTACCAGCCGTTCTGCGCCTTGGCGCGGCCATCGAGCAGCTCCAGCGGTGCGCCGGTGCGCGCCTGGATCGCCACGCGGCGCGCGGGATCGTCGGGCGCAAGCACGAGGCTCCTGCCGGTGGCGAACGGTTCGGCTTCGACCGCACCGTCGGCGCGCGCGCGCATTTCGTCCTGCGGATGGCGCGGAAACAACCCCGCCTTGCCGTCGGCGAAGAACGATTTTCCGAAATAGGCGGCCGGCACGAATTCGAGCTGGAACCCGGCGCGCCCGATCAGCGCTTGCGGCAGCGGCGTATCGAGGATCACGCTCAGCGCCACGCCGCCCTCGCGCGCCTGCGCCGCGACGCGATAGTCGAAGCCGTGGGCCGGATAGCGCATCCGCGCCTCGATGCGGTTGCCGCCGCGCTCGATCCTGCGCTCGACGAACTCGGCCAGCGCATCCCATTGCTCCGGCGTGCGATCCAGGCGCACGTCGCCGTTGGTCGCGATGCGCTCGCCGTGCTGCACGATTTCCACGCCCGACGTCTTGGCGTCGTTGAACATGCCGCCGGGAGGATTGGCGAAGACCAGGACATCCACGCCGCGCGCGGCGAAATAGCCCAGATCGTTGAGGCGCAAGTCCTGGGCCGCGACGCCCGCGACGCCGCTAGCCGCCCATGCGAAACCCAAAACGCAACGGATCGAACGTCTCATCGCTCCCCCGGAATCAAATGGCCGCCGACGGAAAGGAAAATGGCAAGAGCCCCCCCTTACTCCATCGCCGGATACGCCCCCGGCCAGTGCGTCGCCGCACTCCATCCGAGCGCCTTCGCCGCCTCGGCCGCCGCCCGCCGGTCCTCCATGCCCGGCAAGGGTCGCGCCAGATCGAAGCGCCGCAGCTCCACGCTCCGGAACGACGCCGTTTCATGCGGCAGCGTCCAGGCACGCCCCCGGGCTTCCAGGCCGGTCGCCTTGCGGAAGCCGTCGAGCGTATCGAACGAGGCCACGCACTCCTTGCCCTTCACCGGCCCCCACACGATCAGGGGCTGTACGCCCGCCGCCGCACGCACGTAGGCGTTGCCATCCACGTTCGCCGCCATCGGCCGCGTGAGCGCGCCGCACAGGGCCTGCGGCTGCTCCAGGCTCAGCAGCGGCTGGTCGAAACCTTCGCCGGCGACCAGCAGGTTGCCCGCGAAGACGTGCCCTTCGCGTTCGTCCACGTCGGGCCCGGTGCGCGGATGCCAGCCGAAGTGATCGTCCTTCGCGCTGCGTTCGTTGCGGTCGAACTGCACCGGCGAGTTGTAGAACGTGTTGTGATGGACGCGCGCACCGGCGCTGTTGAGCACGCGCACGCCCTGCCGGTCGTTGACGAACACGTTGCCGGCCACGATCGCGCCCCGGCTGATCTCGAAGAAGAAGCCGATCAGCGCGCCTTCGACGTAGTTGTCGACGAACACGGCGTCCACATTGCCCACATCGAACCAGACGCCGTTGGAATCGGGGTGCTCGATCACTAGGTTGTCGCGCACCGTCACGCGCCACGACTGGTTGAAGATCTTCACCGCCGCCGGGAAATACCCGGTGAGCTTTTCGATGTTGTTGCGACGGATCAGGTTGCGCTCCAGCAGCACGTCGGAAGAGGCGATCACGTAGAGGCCCTCGGTGCCGGTATCGCTGATGAGGCAGTTGCGGATCGTCAGTCCGTCGCCGCGGAAATACCCCGCCACGCGCGAAGTGAAGCTGATCGTCACGTTTTCCAGCGTGGTGCCGGTCACTTCCTTGCCGTGGTCTTCCGGCGCGGAGACGCCGACCGGATCGTCGGTCGGTTCCTCGTTGGCCGTGGCGGCGGGTTTTTTGCCTTCGATGTCGATCGCGCGATAGGCGTACTGGGTGAAGGCGACGCCGCGGATCGTGGGGCCCTTGCGATCGGACGGCCTGCCATGAACCTCGCGCGAGAGGCGATGCAGGGCGACATCGTGCGCGGTGATCTCGACCAGTTTTCCGGCCGGATCGGCACCGAGATAGACGTAGCCGTTCTGGTAGTCGATGTAGAAGGAGTCCCCATCCAGCTCGCCTTCCCAGCCCGCCGAACGCAGCAGCCTGCCGTCGATGAAAACCATGTCGTTGTTGAAGCGATGCAGCGGCGTATCCATGCCTTCGCGTTCGCGCCGCCACCAGCCCAGCGGCTGCGCGGGGAACAGGGTTTCCCACCTGGTGCGCCAGACCCTGTCCCGCAAGGCTTCCCATTGTGCGGCGATGCGCGTGCCTTTCAGCACGGGGAGCTCGTCGAGATAGGGCTGGATCGTGATGCCTTGATTGAACCGCAAACCGCCGCTGCGGTAGGTGCCGCCGCGCAGCACGATGGCATCGCCCGTGACCGCGCGCGCGATCGCCGCTTCGATGCTGGTCGGCCGGTCGGGCGAAGCGCCCGGCGCCTGGGCGTCGCCGTCGGGCGCGGCGAAATACACCGTTCCCGCCGCCGGCACTTCGTAGCGTTGCGGCACCGGCCCGTAAGGCCCGCCCGAAGGCTGCGCCGCCGCCTGCGCGCCGAAGGCCAGTCCGAACGCGAACGCAATGCCGCGGACGCGGCGTGCAGTCGCAAGAAACACCATCGTCATGACGAGCCTCCCTTCCAGGCGCACGAGGCGCACCGCAGCGGCAACCGGCCACGTTCCGCGCACGGAGCCGGAGCATCCTTCCGCAACGCAGCAAGCATTTTGCCTATACGCTTGCTACAGTTTCGCATGGTAGCGCTAACATCGCATGGACGACAAGCAACATGAGCGATCTGTACATCGGGCTGGACGTGGGCACGCAGAACGTCAAGCTGGTCGCCTACGACCCGCAGGCGCGCAGGCTCGTGGCCAGCCACGGACATCCGCTGGAGTTGCTGGCGCACGACGACGGCAGCCGCGAGCAGCGCGCCGAATGGTGGGTTGACGCCATCCGCGCCTGCTTCGCCAGGCTGGTGCCGGAACAGCGCGCGCAGGTGGCGGCGATCGGCGTATCCGGCCAGCAGCATGGATTCGTGCCGGTGGACGAGGCCGGCCGCGTATTGGCTCCGGCCAAGCTGTGGTGCGACACCAGCACCCAGGCCGAGTGCGAGGAAATCATGGCCGCCGCCGGCGGGGTGGCGCGCAGCATCGCGCTCGCCGGCAACCCCATCCTCGCCGGGTACACCGCTTCGAAGCTGCCCTGGACACGCAAGCACCGGCCCGAAGCCTACGCGCGGCTGGCGCACGTGCTGCTGCCGCACGACTACGTGAACTTCTGGCTTACCGGCGAGCGCTGGATGGAATACGGCGACGCCTCCGGCACCGGCTGGCTGGACGTGCGCGCGCGGCGCTGGTCGAAGGAGATGCTGGCCGCCACCGACGCGCAACGCGATCTGGCCGCGGTGTTGCCGGCGCTGGTGGAGGCCGATGCGAGTTTTCCGATTTCGCCGGTCGTCGCCGAAGAACTGGGGCTGCCGCGCAGCGTGCGGGTCAGCGCCGGCGGCGGCGACAACATGATGGCGGCGATCGGCACCGGCAACGTCGAACCCGGCGTGCTGAGCATGAGCCTGGGCACCAGCGGCACCTTGTTCGCGCATTCCGACGTTCCCGTGGTGGACGCGGCCGGCGGCTGGGCGGCGTTCTGTTCCTCCACCGGCGGCTGGCTGCCCTTGATCTGCACCATGAACTGCACGGTCGCCACCGAGCATGTGGCCAGAACCTTCGGTTTTCCCGCGCGCGAGGGCGACGCCGCGATGGCGCGCACGCGCATCGGCGCGGACGGGCTCACCCTGCTGCCGTTCTTCAACGGCGAGCGCACGCCCGACCTGCCGCATGCGCGCGCCAGCTGGCACGGCATGGACATCGCCAACTTCCATCGCGGCAACGCCTACCGCGCCGCCATGGAAGGCGCGACCTACGCCCTTCGCAACGGCTACGACCTGTTGCAAGGCGCGGGCATGCGCTTCAACGCCGTCCGCCTCACCGGCGGCGGCGGCAACAGCGCCACCTGGCGGCAGATGATCGCCGACGTGTTCGAACTGCCGGTGGATGTGCCCGAACAGACCGAGGGCGCGGCCTTCGGTGCGGCGCTGCAGGCCATGTGGGCGCACGATCGCGCCAGCGGCGGCGGCACCGGCATCGCCGCCATCGCGCGCGACCATGTGCGCTGCGAGCCTGCGCTGTCGGCGCGCCCGGACGCATCCCGCGCCGCCCTCTACCGCGAACCCTACGCGCGTTTTCTGCGCCACCTCCAGACCCTGCAACACGAAACCACCACCTGAGACCACTCCCATGACATCTCCTTTCATCGGCAAGCGCGAATACTTCCCCGGCATCGGCCGCATCCAGTACGAAGGCCCGCAGTCGGACAACCCGCTGGCGTTCAAGACCTACGACGCGGCCAAGCGGATCGGCGGCAAGACGATGGCCGAGCACCTGCGCTTCGCCACCTGCTACTGGCACACCTTCACCAATGCCGGCCACGACCCCTTCGGCCCCGGCACGCGCCGGTTTCCGTGGGACACCGCGGCCACGCCGCTGGCGCGCGCGGAAGACCGCGTGGATGCGGCGTTCGAGTTCTTCAGCAAGATCGGCGTGCCCTATTACTGCTTCCACGATGTGGATCTCGCGCCGGACGCCGACGACATCGCCGAATACGAAAAAAACCTCAGGCACATGGTCGGGCTCGCCAGGGAGCGCCAGCAGGCCACCGGCGTGAAACTCCTGTGGGGCACCGCCAACCTGTTCTCGCATCCGCGCTACGCCAACGGCGCTTCGACCAATCCGGATTTCGCCGTGGTCGCGCGGGCGGCGGTGCAGGTGAAAAACGCGCTGGAGGCCACGGTGGCGCTGGGCGGCGAGCATTACGTGTTCTGGGGTGGGCGCGAAGGCTATGCCAGCCTGCACAACACC
>CAZHXV010000028.1:0-19567 GCA_964536455.1 uncultured Aquimonas sp. | reverse complement strand
GAAGCCATCGTGGGTGAAGCCGGAGACGAAGTGGCTTTCGTCCAGCGCCGCGCGGGCGATGGGTTCCGGATAGCCGGCCCCGCCCTGGCGCAGTTTCCGCGTGAGTTCGTCGATGCGCGCCTGCGCCCGATCCCAGGCGTGCGGCGTGGCGGGATCGGCGTGGACGATGAGGTAGAGCCGGCCTTTCAGGTTGTCGAACACGGCCAGTTCCTCGGACAGCATCAGCAGGATGTCCGGGGTGCCCAGTTCATCGGGCGCGACAGGTTCGGCCAGGCGCGGTTCCACGTAGCCTATGCACTCGAAACCGAACCAGCCCACCAGCCCGCCGGTGAAGCCGGGCAATCCGTCCAGCTTCGGCACCGAATGCGCTGCGCGCAGGGCTTCGACTTCCGCCAGCGGATCGGCCACCTCGCGCGATTCCAGCAGCGCGCCGCCCTCGCGGATTTCCATCGTGTGGCCGCGAAAGCTCACCACGCGCCGGGCCGGCAGGCCGATGATCGAATAGCGCCCGAAGCGCTCCCCGCCTTCGACCGATTCGAACAGGTAGGTGAAGGGTGCATCGGCCAGTTTCAGATAGACCGACAGCGGCGTATCCAGATCGCTCAACACCTCCCGCACCACGGGAATCCGGGTGTGGCCGGCGGCGGCGAGCGCGTTGAAGGCGGCAAGATCGATCACGTTGGGAACCGGCGCGGCGAGGGCGCGCCAGTATGCCAGTGCGAGGTCTGAATCAGGCGGCGGGTGTGCGTGGCTGGATCATTGCAAACGCGATTGCCCCAGCCGCCGGTTCATGGTCTTCATCACGCCCCGGACGAGGTGTTCGGCCACGTCTTTGGCGCGGGCTTTTTTCGCCGGTTCCTGGACGGGCTGGGCGGCGATCCGGTACGACCCGGCGCGGGCTTCGAAGCTGAGGTCGTACAGGGCTTCGTATTCGACCTGCATGTGGATGCGGTGCTCGTTGCGCGAAATCACTCGCGGCTTGTACCTTCTGAGCCAGTTGTTGGTGGCATCGATGAAGCCGGCCATCACGGCCCGGGTGTGTTCCTGCGGGAAGCGGCCGATCACCTCGAAGGAGGTGTCGTTCTGGAATCCGGGGCCGCGCACCCAGGACGAGGGCGTTGCCGACGCGGCGGGCGTTGCCTCCTGCGGCTGCCCTTGAGCGAGGCTGCCTGCGGCCTCGGCGGCGGCTTCGACCAGGGTCACCGGGTGGGACAGCGTGTCCTGGTTCAGTTCGATCCATTCCCGATGCGTCCGGTATCCGGGCGCGCTCACCTCGATCAGGTATTTCCCGAAGGGCAGCGACATGCCGGGGCGATACGCCGGGGCGATGTTGAGGATTTTTATCCTCGCCTGCGAACTGGCATCGGCGTTGCCCACGTTGATCCACAGCCCGCCTTCGGGCGCGGTTTCCGATGGCGGCGCGGGCACGGCGGCCTCGGCGTTGCCGGGATCATCGGAAACAACCGGCGAAGCCTGTGTCGTTGCGGCGTCGTCGCCGGGAGTGGAGGGCTGTTCCGGCACCGTCGCTGCCGGCTGCGTGTTCGATGGGGCCGTTGCGAGCTCCTGGTCGGATGCGGGCTCCGGGTATGCCGCAGGCTCCGAAGGCTCCGGGCGGAACGGATCGAATGCCGGCGTCTTTTGCCCGGGCGATCCTGAAAACGCGAAATACGCAAGCATCGCCGCCACCGGAATCAGCGCGAGCACGGCGATCGTCCGGGCCCTGGAACGCGAGCCTTGGCCCGCCACCGAGGTTTCCGCCGACACCGGCTCCATGCGGGGTATCGTTGCGGCGCCGGAGGTGGAGTTGTTGGCATAGTGCGGAATGAATCCGCGTTGCGTGCGATCGGCCTGGTGCGCTGCCGTGGACTGGGAAGGCGCGCCTTGGCCCATCGCCGCCGCCAGCTGATCCATCATTTCAAGGCAACTGCCCCAGCGATCGTCCGACTGTTTCGCCAGGCCCTTCATCAGCACCTGCGTCACCGCCGCCGGGTACTGTTCCAGCGGATACACGGGAATCGGCGACTGGATGTGCTTGAGCAATACGGCGAACGGCGTGTCCGCATCGAACGGCACCTGGCCTGCCAGCCAGCGGTACAGCATCACGGCGAAGGCGTAGCGGTCGCAGGCGGCGGTCAAGGGTTTGCCTTCCGCCTGCTCCGGAGCCATGTATTGCGGCGTACCGAGCACCGAGCCGACGGCGGTGTGCGCGG
The DNA here is from genome assembly GCA_964536455.1 of uncultured Aquimonas sp. Classification (GTDB taxonomy): domain Bacteria; phylum Pseudomonadota; class Gammaproteobacteria; order Xanthomonadales; family Xanthomonadaceae; genus Denitratimonas. Next base: position 17,357 of record CAZHXV010000028.1, on the reverse strand, counting down.
TATTGCCTTCCAGCAGGCGCGCGATGCCGAAATCGGCCAGATACACCGCGCCTTCGGAACCCACCAGCACGTTCTGCGGCTTGATGTCCCGGTGCAGCACGCCGGCGCGATGCGCGAAATCCAGGCCAGAGGCCACGGCGCGGAAGATGTCCAGACCTTCGGCCTGATTCGGCGGATCGCTTTCCAGCCGATCCTGCATGGAGCCGCCGGGAACGAAGCGCAACGCGATCCACGGGGTGCCGTCCTCGATGCCGCTGGCATACACCGGCACGATGTTCGGGTGTTCGAGCTTGGCGATGAGCCGCGCTTCGCGCTCGAACCGCTCGGTGAAGCCTTCCTGTTCGGTCAAGTCGGAGGACAGCACCTTCAGCGCCACTTCGCGATCGAGCCGGGGTTCGTAGGCGCGATACACCGCCGCCATGCCGCCGCGCCCCAACGCACCGGCAATCTGGAAGCGCCCGAATTGCTGCCCGTCCTTCAGCCGTGCCATCGTTTCACCATCGAGTTCCTTGCGGAGTTGCGCGCCATCGTGGGCCCCGCGGGTTCGCATGCCGGGCAGTGGCGCGGCAATCCGCACCGATTCTAGCCATCCTGCACGCCCCAGTGAAACCGGCCTGCATTGTTGCGGCAAGCCAGGCGAGCCCGGTCGATGCGGGTTTCCATGACGGTGCGGTCACCGGCTTCCCGGCCTTGGCCTTTCCATCCCGCGCAGCAGGATGCGGAATTCCACACCGCCACCCTGCGCCAGGTTTGCGGCGGCGGCTTCCCCGCGATGGCGCTGGGCCACCAGCCGCACCACGGACAAACCGAAGCCCAGGTGCGGCGCGCCGTCGCCGCGCTGGCTCGCGCCGCGCAGGCTGACGAGGGAGTCGAACAGGCGGTCGGCCATCGCCTCGGGCAGCGGCGGGCCGGCGTTGGCGACGACGATCTGCGCGCCGTCGGGGGTCGCGGCCAGGCCGATCAGCACCCAGCCATCGGGCGGGCAGAAACTTTTTGCGTTGTCGATCAGCTTGTCCAGTGCCTGCACGATCAGGTCCGGCGCGCCGTGGCAGGGCATCGGGCCGGGCGGCAGCATGGTTTTCAGTTCGCGCGGGGCGATGAAGGCGCGATAGCCTTCGGCACAGTCGGCGATCAGCCTGCGCAGGTCGAAATCCTCCGGCTCCGCGGCGGCGATGGCGCGCTCCACGCGGCTGGCTTCGCTCATTGCCCGCACGATGGCCGAAAGCCGCTCCACGCCGTCGCGTGCTCGCGCCACGTAGGTATGCGCGGAATCGGGCAGGCGTTCGGATTCGAGGTTTTCCAGCGAGCCGCGCACCACGGCGATGGGCGTGTGCAGTTCGTGCGAGAGCTTGGCCGCCAGGCCGCGCAGGTAGTCGGCGTAGGCGCCGATTTCATCCAGCAATCGGCCGAAGCTGCGCGACAGCGCCCCCAGTTCGTCCTGTGCATCGGAGGCGGCGAAGCTGCCCGGCGCGCCTCGCGCCTCGCGGGCGATCGCCGCTTCCGCCGCGAGGCTCAGTTTGCGGATGCGCCCGGCCAGATGCCCGGCGTAGCCGAACAGCGCCAGCCCGACCGCGAACATCGCCGCCACGCTGGCCAACAGCAGCCCGGAGAGCGCCTGCCCGGTGAGCAGCACGGCCTCGCCTTCGCGTTCCAGCCGCAGCGCGCCGAGCAGAACTCCTTCGCGCTGCACCGGTACCACGGTGGACAGCAGCAGGCCACGCCCGTGATCCAGCGCGTACCAGGCCTGCGCCGGCTCGCCGCGCAGCGCCTGGGAAAATTCCGGCGACTGCAATCGCATCGCAGCCTCGTCGGGCGTGGCCTGCGGAGGCGGCGTGGCGGCGATGAGGCGGTGCAGCAAGCGTCTGCCGAATCCGGGTTCCTGCGCCGGTGGCCGCGCGGGGAAACTCCCGGCGCGGGCCAGGACGAAACCGGCGGGCTGCACCAGCGTGGCGCGCACGCCTTCGCCGATCAGCGCCGCCAGTTCGTCGGTGAGCCCGGGGGGAGCGAACTGCACCGGGTGCAGGTCGGTTTCCGATCCAAGACGGCGCGGGGCGGCGGCGGGATCGCTGAAATCCAGCCCCGCCACCGCCAGCGCATCGGGCCGGTAGCCGGGGGCAAAACGCAGTTCCACGCGATAGCCGCGTCCATCCTCCTGCCATTCCCCGCGCAGGTGCGGCGCGCCTTCGCCAGCGAGCGGTGCGGCGATCAGCGGCCCCGGCGCGGCGCTGGCCAGCCGCAGCAGGTGTGCGCCATTGGCATCGCGCAGCGCCAGCAGGATCTGGTCGGCATGGGCAGCCTGCGGCCAGTGCGCATCGGCGCGCACCCGCGCCACGTCTTCCATCGCCAGATGGAGGAACAACACGCCGCCCGCTTGCGCCAGCGCCAGCGACAGGCCCGGTGCGGCCTGCTGCGCGACGATACCTTGCGCACGCCATTCCTCGTCGTAACCGTCCAGCACGAAGCCCTGCCGCGCAGCCTGTGCGAACCATGCCGAGGCATCGCCTGCGCCTTCGCCGCCCATCCTGTGCGCCACCGCGCGCGCCAGCGTCTGCGCCGATGCCAGCTGCACCTGCGCCTCGGTCTGGCGCAACTGATGCTCGAACTGGCGCACCAGCATGGCCCCGGACAGCGGCAATACCAGCGTGGACAGGGCCAGCAGCAGGAGCTTGATGCGCAGTGGCATGGGTGCGGAGGAGACGGCGGCCGCCGGACTTTATCAGGCCGTGGCGCTCATGCCGGCCGGTTGGAGGATGGCGCATCCGATCCGGTAACCGTGCCCGGACGCCTGTAAACTGCAATGCAGACACCAGTTGCCCACCGATGGGGAATTCGATGGAATCGCTCAAGAGCCTGCGCAGCTTGCTGGCCGAGGCGCAGGAGTTGCTGCGGCAGGCGTTGCCGGAATTCGAAGAGCATCCGCTGGGCGCTAGGCTGGAAAAGGCACTGCGGGAGTTGACCGGCGAGCTGCTGCCCAAGCCCGACGGCCCGGTGAAAGCCACCGCGCAGCAGGTGGCGCTGGCTTGGCAGGCGGCGTGCCGCGAGCTCAAGTTCAGCCATCCGGCGCTGCACGAGGAACTGCATTCGCGGGTCATGCGCCTGCTCGACGAGCGCGAAATGGTCGATCCGGCGAGCGAGCTGCTGCAACTGGAAGCGAAGGTGAAAAAGGCCGAGGCCAAGTTCAACCTGGCGCAGGAGCGCATGATCGAGCGCGATCGCAGCTTCGTGGTGCAGCGCAGGCAGGTCGAGGCGCTGTACAAGGCGCTGGCCGAGGCCGCGCCGCAGGTGGCGGACGTTTCCGATCCGCACATCCTGGCCTTGCAGCGCATCGCCGAACTGGCCGCCGCCAAGGCTGGGCCGGCTGGCCGCAAGGGCACGCCGGCCAAGGCGCCGATGGACGATCAGGTGCCTTCCCGCGCGGTGCTGGAAGCGGTGCTCGCCGGGCAGCGCCAGTTCACCAAGGATCAGCGCGACTGGAGCGTGACCGAATGCCTGGGCCTGACCGACTGGCAGTACACCCCGATCGAATTGATGGAATTCGGCGATGCCTTCATGGCGGAAAAGATCCTCGCCTCGCCCAATGCCCCGACATGAAGTGTGGAGTCCAGGCGCCGGGCCGTGATGACGTCGGGGAAGCCCTGGAGTTCCACGCAACCCATTGCATACATATTGTGGAGCAGCGCACACTGTTAGGGTTCGTGAGGTATTCGGCGCGGGGCTAGGCAGGGATCGATGCCCGTCGCGCATTCCACCAGGGGGGATTGATGAAACGCTCGACCGCACTTCTGGCGCTGCTGCTGGCAGCCTTCGCTTTGGCGTCTCCGACACCGGGCTGGGCGCAGACCTACGAATACACGGTCTATCTGGATACCGACAACGACACCGCCACCGGTTGCACGGTGGCGACGGCGGCAGGCTCGGTGATGGGCGTCGAGGCCAGCCTGACCGCCGAGGTGACGATCGCAAGCCCCGCCGTGACCGGCCAGCGCCTGGAGACATGCGACGGCAGCGTAATGGCCGTCTCCAACACCTTCGGCAACGGCTATCCGGTCGGCTTCGGGCTTGGCCCCGATGCACTGGACGTGATCGAACTGGGCGTGCCGCTGCACACGTTCGGGCAAAGCGGAAACGGCACCTGGCGGCTCACGTTCGGCGCGCAAAGCCCCTTGCTGGGCGCGGCCGACCTGACGTCGAGCACGAGTGTGGCAGGGCTGGGGCTGCCGCTGACGCCGGTGCTGGTGCCCGCGACTTCGCTCGCGCTGCTTGGCGCCCTGGCGTTGACGCTGCTGGTGGTGGCCGGCGTCGTCGTGCGCCGCAATCCGCACCTGCTTTCCATCGTCGCGGTGGTGTCGGCGCTGGCGATCAGCGGCCTCGCCTGGGCTGCGGCACACGTGCTCGATGGCCAGATCGGCGATTGGCCGGTCACGCCGCTGCTCACCGATCCGGCGAACGATGCTACCCAGCCGGAACCGCAGGCCGACATCCGCCAGGCCTTCGCCGAACGCGGCGGCGATGGCGTGTACTTCCGCATCGACGTGACCCAGACCCGGCTTGCCGTGCTGATTCCGCCGCTGCTCGATACCGCCTTCTCGATTCCCGAGAACAGCCCGAACGGCACCGTTGCCGGTACGCTGGTGCCGGATACGACGGGCCTGGCTTCGCTGCTGAGCTTCACGTTCGATGGCCAGACCCCGGCGGCGGGATTCGGCTTTGATGCCGCCGATGCGCAGATCGAAGTGGCCGATGTCGCGCTGCTGGATTTCGAGACGCATCCGCAGTTCGACCTGACCTTCACCGCCCAGGTGGCCGGCGCGTCCGGCTTCGTGCTGCCGGTCGCCGCGACGGTCGCCATCGTGGACGTCAACGAAGCGCCGCAGATCGCCCCGCAATCCTTCACCGTGTCCGAACACGAGGCCGTGGGCGTGGCGATCGGCACGGTCGCGGCCAGCGACGTGGATGCCGGCGTCAACGGCCAGCTCGCGTTCTCCATCGCCGGCGGCAGCGGCCAGGCGCTGTTCGCCATCGGTTCGGCCAGCGGCCAGATCACGGTGGCCGGCACGCTGGATCTGGCCGCCTCGCCTTACACCCTCGATGTCCTCGTCAGCGATGGCGGCACGCCGCCGCTGACGGCCACGGCCACGATGAGCATCGAGGTGTACAACAAGAACGACGCCCCCACGGCCGTGGCGCTGGCGCCCGACTCCGTGACCGAAAACCAGCCGGCGGCCACGCTGATCGGCACGCTCTCCACCACCGACGTGGACATCGGCGATACCCACAGCTACAGCCTCGCCTGCGCCACGCCCGGCGCGAACGACGCCAGCGTCGCGGTCGATGGCGACCTGCTGCGCACCGCCGCCAGCCTGAACTTCGAGGTCACGTCGACATTGGCGGTCTGTGTGCGCAGCACCGACGCCGGCGGCCTGCACGTCGATCAGAACCTGACCGTCATCGTGATCGACGCCGACGACCTGCCGGTGGCGGCGGACGACGCGGCCACGGTGAACGAGGACGCGCCCGCCACCGCCATCGATGTGCTTGCCAACGATTCGGACGAGGACGGCGACGCCTTCACCATCGCCTCGACCACCCAGCCGGCGAACGGCGCGGTGGCGATCACCGGCGGCGGCACCGGGCTGACCTACGCCCCCAGCGCCAATTACTGCAACTCGCTGACCGGCACCACCGACGATTTCACCTACACGCTGGCGCCGGGCGGCGCGAGCGCGACGGTGCGGGTGACCGTGGCCTGCATCAACGATGCGCCGGTACTCACCTTGCCCGGCGCGCAGAATGCACCGCCGAACACGACGCTGGTGTTCGGCATCGACGAAGGCAACGCCATCACCGTGGCCGACGTCGATGCGGGCGCGGCGCTGCTGCTGTTCACGATCAGCGCCGAAGCCGGCACCCTGACCCTGGCCGACACCACCGGGCTGGCCAGCGTCAGCGGCGACGGCACCGCCGCGATCAGCGCCACCGGCACGCTCGCCGCGCTCAACACCGCGCTCGATGGCCTTGTCTTCGCCGCACCTGCCACCGTGCCAGGCGATGGCGCGGTCACGATCAGCGCCAGCATCGACGACCAGGGGGCCAGCGGCGGCGGCGGCGCGCAGAGCGATTCGGGCAGCTTCGACGTCACCGTCGATGCCGCCCCGCAAGTCACGGCCACCACGCCGACGGCGGGCAGTACCGTGGCCAACAACGTGGTGCTCTCGATCGGCTTCTCCGAACCCGTGAACGTGGCCGCGGGCGGCGTTACGCTCACCTGCGGCGGCGCGAACCTCATCACCGGCGGCGACAGCGGCACGAACGTCACCAGCCTTGCGCCCAGCTACACAGGTTCGCTGCCGAACGGCGCGAACTGCACCCTCACCGTGCTGGCCGCGAACGTCAGCGACGTGGACAGCATCGATCCGCCCGACACGATGGCCGCCGACACCATCGTCAACTTCAGCGTCGATGCCGCGCCCACGGTCACGGCCACCAGCCCGCTCGATGGCGCGACCGTCGCCAACGACGTGGCGCTCTCCATCGATTTCAGCGAAACCGTCGACGCCACCGCTGGCGCAGTCACGCTGACCTGCGGCGGGCCGAACCTCATCACCGGCGGGGACACCGGCACCGGCGTCGCCACGCTCAGCCCGACCTACACCGCACCCCTGCCTGCCGGGGCCTGCACGCTCACCGTGGTCGCGGCCAACCTCGACGACAGCGACACGATCGACCCGCCCGCCAACCTTCCCGCCAACCATGTGGTGAACTTCACCGTGGACGCGGCCCCGGCCTTCGTCAGCGCGACACCCGCCGAAGCTGCGGTCGTCAACGTCAACGCCACGGTCGGCTTCACCTTCGACGAGCCGGTGAACGACCTGGGCGGCGCGATCACGCTGACCTGCGGCAGCGTCGTGGCCGGCAACGTCTCCGGCGACGGCACCGCCACGCTCACATTCACGCCCGCAGCTCCGCTGACCGAAGGCGCGAGCTGCACCGCCACCGCCGTGGCGGCCAGCATCGGCGACAGCGATGCCGTCGATCCGCCGGATCACCCCGCCGCGGACGTAGTGCGGCATTTCACCGTCGATGCCGCGCCGAGCGTGGTTTCGGTGGTCCCCGCCAACGGCGCCATCGACGTGGGGCTGGACAGCAACATCGTCGTCACCTTCAGCGAGCCGGTGAACTTCACCGTCGCCGCCTTCACCCTGGCCTGCCCGGATGGCACGCCCGTTCCCTTCACCGTGGCTGGCGACGGTACCGCCACCGCCACCATCGATCCGACCCCGGCCACGCTGCCGATCAACACCCTGTGCACGTTCAGCGTGGACGCCGCGCTCGTCACCGACGTGGACACCGCCGATCCGCCGGATGCCGGCAGCGGCGTCACCACCATCGGCTTCACCACCGTTGACGACCAGGCGCCGACCGTCACCACCAACCCGGCCAACGGCGGCAGCAATGTTGCGCTCAACAGCAACATCACGGTGACCTTCAGCGAGCCCGTCACGCTCACCGGCGCTTGGTTCCGGCTCGACTGCGAAACCAGCGGCGTGCGCACCAGCAGCGGCGAACTCACCGGCACCGGCATCGTCATCATCGAGAACACGCCGGATCTGGTGTACACCATCGATCCCACCGCCGATCTGGCGGACGACGAGAATTGCATCATCACCATCGATTCGGCCAATGTCGCCGACAACGACGCCATCGATCCGCCGAACGAACTCGACGGCGATGCCAGCGGCGATACGACGGACGGCGATGACGACGATTACGTGGCTCAGTTCAGGACGCCCGATATCGCCCCCAGCGTCACCGCGGCGACGCCGGCCAATGGCGCACTGGTAAACACCACCCCGACCATCACCGTGGATTTCAGCGAATCGGTGAACCTGGATGCGGGCGCATTCGTGCTGAACTGTGGTGGCGCGGTCGCCACCACCGCGACGCCGCCGCTGCCGGCCAATGGCGTCACCAGCATCGCCTTCGCGCCCACCGCCCCGCTCTCGCCGGGCGCAAGCTGCACGGCCACGGTTCTCGCCGCGGCGGTGCACGATGTGGACAGCAACGACCCGCCCGACACGATGGCGGCCAATCACGCTTGGGGTTTCAGCGTCGATGCCGCACCCAGCGTCGTTTCCACGGTGCCGGCCAACGGCGCCAGCAACGCCGATCCGACCGGCAACATCACGATCGGTTTCAGCGAATCCGTGAACTTCGACACCACGGCGAACGCGGCCAACGCCAGTTTCGGTCTGGAATGCCCCGGCGGCACGCCGGCCGATTTCAGCGTGGTCACCGCCAGTCCGGCGGTCAGCGTGGTGCTGAACCCGCTCGACAGCGCTGTCGCCGGAGCCACCTGCGTGCTGACCGTGCGTGCCGCCGGCATCACCGATGCCGACGCGCTCGATCCCCCGGACACCATGGCCGCGGACTTCAGCGCCAGCTTCAGCTTCGCCGCCGTCGCCAACGACGATACCTACACCGTCACGCCGCACCTCACCCTGGACATCGGTACGGCCAGCCCGCAGGGCGGTGGCGTGCTGGGCAACGACCTCCTTGGTGCCGGCGTCATCACCGGCTTTGGTTTCCCCCCGTCCTGCAACGCCACCGCGCCCGGCACCCAGCACGACGCCGGGGCCGCAAACGGCCGCCTTACGCTGAACCTCGACGGCAGCTTCACCTTCGAACCGCCGGCGAATGTCGCCAATGCCAGCCGCACCTTCTGCTACACCGTCACCGGCGGGGATACCGCGAACATCGCGTTCAATCTCCAGAACACTGAGCTGGTGTGGTTCGTCGATGCGGCGGCCGCTGCGGGCGGCACCGGCACCCAGGCGCGGCCATTCCAGACGCTGGCCGCTGCCGATGCGGTCGATACGGCCAACGACACGATCTACCTGGCCTTCAACGCCAGCGCCTACACCGGCAGCATCGCGCTGCTGGCCGGCGAACGCGTGATCGGCCAGGGCTCCGGCAGCGATCTGGCAACCATCACCGGCATCGCGCCGGTTCAGGGCAGTGCGTTCCCGGCCCTCGGCGGCACGGCACCGACGATCACCTGCGCAGGTACCTGCATCACCCTCGGCACCGGCAATACCCTGCGCGGCTTCACTGTCGGCGATTCGAGCACCGGTGGTACCGATATCGGCGGCGGCAGTTTCGGGACGCTGACAGTCGGCGAGCTGACACTGACCGGCAACGGTCGGGCGCTCGCGCTGACCAACGGCAATGTCAGCGGTAGCCTCCTCGATCTCAATGCGACCGCGACCGGCACCGAAGGCATGCTCCTGGACGCGGTCGGCGGAACGCTTGCTATCACCGCGCAGGCCAACATCACCAACACCGGTGCGGCGGGTGTCCGGATCATCAATGCGCCGGCGGCGGCATCGATCACGTTCACCGGCGGCCTGCAGGTCAACACGTCGAACAACACCGCCGTGCACCTGACCACCAACAACGCGACCTCGGTCATCAACCTCGGTGCCGTCGCGCTGACCGGCAATACCGGCCTGTTCGTCAGCGGTTCACCGGTGACCCTTGCCGGCACCGCCGGCACGATCGATGCGACCAACGGCCCGGCTATCTTCGCTACCAATGTCGTGTTTGGCAGTGACGCGACGTTGGCGAGCGCGAGTTCGACCAATAGCGGCGCGCAAGGTATTTTCCTCAACGGCGTGACCAACAATCTGACCATCAACGGCGGCAGCATCACCAACCCCGCCGGAATCGCCTTCGAAGGCCAAGGCGCGCTCGCAACGACGACCTATGCCGGCACGCTCAGCAAGACCAGCGCCAACCGTCTCGTGTCGATCACCGGTACGGAGGCCGGCAGTGTCACGCTCAGTGGCAACCTGAACTGTACGGCCAACTGCGGCGGCATCCTGGTTCAAAGCCGCAGTACGGGGACGATCACGTTCTCCGGAGCGACCAAGACGCTCAGCACCGGCGCCAACGCGGCGGTCACGCTGGCCAACAACAGTGGCGCTACGATCAATTTCACCGGCGGCGGTCTTGCCATCGCCACCACCAGCGCCACCGGCTTCAGCGCCACCGGCGGGGCCGCGGCGATCACCGTGCAGGGCACGGGCAATTCCATCGTTTCGACCACCGGCACCGCGCTCAATGTCGCCAACACCACCATCGGTGCCAGCGGCCTGACCTTCCAGAGCATCACCTCCAACGGCGCGACGAGCGGCATCGTGCTCAACACCACCGGCAGCAATGGCGGTCTGGCAGTCACGGGGAGCGCCGGTGCGGGTTCGGGCGGCACGATCCAGAACGCCACCAGCCACGGCATCCTGCTCACCAGCACCAGCGCCGTTTCGCTCAACTGGATGAACATCCAGAACAGCGGCGACGACGGCATTTTCGGCACCCGTGTCGCGGGTCTGGCGCTCGGCAACGTCAATGTGACCAACAACGGCAATTCCACCGCCGACGACGGCATCTATCTGGTCGATCCATCCGGCGCGCTCGCGTTCACCAATGTCGTGGCGACCGGCAATGCCCACAACAATCTCTGGGTGTACGACTCCAACAACACCGGCGGCAACACCACCCTGACGATCAGCGGCGGCTCCTACAGCAATACCGCCAACGCGAACGGCAACCATGGCGCGCTGATCGACATCCTCGGCACGGCCACGCTGGGTACCTCGACCATCAGTGGCGCCACCTTCCAGAACAACAAGGTCATGGGCCTGCAAGTGCTCACCGGCGATAGCGCCGCGATCACCGATCTGACGATCAGCGGCAACACGTTCTCCGACACCGGCACGGGCAATTCGCAGGAAATCTCGATGGACATCTCCAAGGCGGGAACGTCCACGCTGACCGCCAAGGTGCTGAACAACACGACCATCCGCGGCCACAACAGCCATGCCATGAACTTCTTCACCGCGGCCGGCGCGGGGACGAGCGGCGTCTATAACGCACGCATCGCCAACAATGTCATCGGCAATGCGGCGACTGCGGGATCGGGTTCGCTGATCGGCAACTGCGCGCGCATCAACATCAACGGCGACGCCGACGCCGCCGTGCTGGTCGATGGCAACAACGCGCGGCAGTGCCCGAACGGTCGCGGCTTCGAGGTCATCGCCAGGAACGGTACGGGCGGCCTGGATCTCACCGTGACCAACAACGACGTGAACACCAACGACGTCAGCGGTTTCCCACTGGCCAGCATCCTGGCGCAGTCGAACGACATCACCATCCCGAACACGCTGCGCGCGGACATCCGGGCCAACACGGTACCCACGGGCACGGCCTTCGACGTGATCACGACCTTCATCGGCGCGGTCGAAACCGGTACGTCCACCTTGCAGCTGGTCGATACGGCACCCGCGAACGCTACTTGTACCGAACAGCTCACAAGCACCAATACCGGCAGCGCCAGCGCCAATGCGGGCTGTTCGCTGATTCCCGGCCCGATCACGACCCCGCCATGATCCCCATGGACTTCACCGTTTCCACGCAGGAGGCCGGCAATGGCTGAACCCTTTCTCTCCGAGATCAGGCTCATGAGCTTCACGTTCGCGCCCCGGGGCTGGGCGCTGTGCAACGGGCAACTGCTGCCGATCAACCAGAACCAGGGGCTTTTCTCGCTCCTCGGTACCACCTTCGGCGGCGATGGCCGGGTGAACTTCGCCTTGCCCGACTTGCGCGGACGCTCGCCGATGCACGTCGGTGCCTCGCACACGCTGGGTGAACGTGGCGGCGAGCAGGCGCACACCGTCAGCATCGGCGAGATTCCCACGCATACCCATGTCGCCCGCGCCACGTCCGGAACCGGCACGCAGCTGATTCCGGCGGCCAATCTGCTCGCGGTCGCGAACCTGCCGATGTACCGGACGCCGGATGCGCTGACCGCGATGTCGCCCGCCACTATCGGGAGCACCGGCGGTTCGCAGGCTCACCTGAACATGCAGCCGTTCCTGACCCTGAACTTCTGCATCGCCCTGCAGGGTATCTTCCCCAGCCCGACCTGACGGAGAACGACGATGGCGCAACCCTATGTCGGCGAGATTCGCATGTTCGCCGGGAACTTCGCTCCCGCGGGCTGGATGTTCTGCGAGGGCCAATTGATGCCGATCTCGGAGAACGAAACCCTGTTCAACCTGATCGGCACCACCTACGGCGGCGACGGGCAATCCACCTTCGCGCTGCCGGATCTGCGCGGGCGCGTCCCGATCCATCAGGGCAACGGTTTCATCCTGGCCGAGACCGGCGGCGTGGAAGAGGTGACCCTGACCGTCCAGCAACTGCCGTCGCACTCCCACGTGTTTCTGGCCAGCGCATCGATCGCCAGCGATGCCAGCCCCGAAGGGCGGGTACTGGCCCAGACCTCCACGTTCGACGGCTACCAGACCACGGCAGCCAATACTGCGATGGCGCCGCAGAGCATCGGCAGCGTGGGCGGCAGCCAGCCGCACACCAACTTCCAGCCGTATCTCTGCGTGAACTTCATCATCTCGCTGTTCGGCATCTTCCCGTCGCCGACCTGAGGAACAGATCATGGCCGACCCCTTCGTTGCGGAGATCCGCATCTTTCCCTTCAACTTCGCGCCACGAGGCTGGGCCTGGTGCGATGGGCAGCTGCTGCCGCTCAGCCAGAACACGGCGCTGTTTTCGCTGCTCGGCACGACCTACGGCGGCAACGGCAAATCCAACTTTGCATTGCCGGATTTGCAGGGACGCTTGCCGATGCATCCCGGCCAAGGGCCCGGCTTGTCGCTGCACGATCTGGGCGAAACCGGCGGCAGCGATACGGTGACGCTGCTGGAGAGCGAGATTCCCGCGCACACGCATTCGCTGAATTCGCTTCCCGCGCCCGGCGACGTGCCGAACCCGGAGATCCACTCCATCGCACGCACGATCGGCGCGACGCCGTATCTGCCTCCGGCCGACGCGGCGCTCGTGCCGATGGCGGCGGAAACCCTCGCTCCCGTCGGCGGCGACCAGCCGCATAACAACCTGATGCCGTACCTGACCTTCTACTTCTGCATCGCGCTGCAAGGCGTGTTCCCGCCACGTACTTGAGGACGACGACGATGAAACGACGCGACTTCCTGTTGGGTTCCACGGCGGCCGGCGTGGCCGTGGCGGCCGCGTTCGGCGCGGCATCGTTGCCGTGGCGGCGCTCGCTGCTGGACGATCCGCGGGCGTGGGTCGGCACGCAGTTCGAGCTGCCGGACGGCACGCGGCTAGTGCTGGAGAGCGTCTCCGACGCCGGCTCGGATGCGTACAGCGTGCAGACGCGGCTGCAATTCGCGCTGCGCGAAGGCGCCGCCCCGCGCGAAGGCAGCCACGAACTGCGCAGCGCCACCGCGTGCGAAACCCTGTTCCTGCAACCCGGGCGGCAGGGGCCGGTGGCTTGCATCAACCGGCTGCATCTTGGCGCGGTCTGAGGCTGCAAGCGGGATGAAGCGAGGATGAGCCAGGCCGTCATCGCCGAGTACACGATCGGGCTGTTCCAGCCCCTGCTCGGGCAGGAGTTCCGGATCGGCGAAGGCGAAAATGCCATTCCCGCGGCCCTGATCGACGTCGCCAATCTGCGCGAGGCCCAAGGCGCTGGCCGCCTCAGCCGCCAGTTCTCGCTCATCTGGCGCGGTCCGCGGCAGGCGCTTCTGTCGCAGGGCATCCATCCGGTGCGGCATCCGACCTTGGGCGCGCTGGAACTGTTCCTGGTCTGCATCGGGCCGGATGCAGAGGGAATGCGCTACGAGGCGGTATTCACGTGAGGCCCGGATGCGCCGAAGGGACGGCGCAGGCCGTGCCCCCGAACGCCCCCGCCTTCCCGACCGGCCAAGACGCTCTGGCCTTGCCCGGCGATGTCCGCCTGCGGCCGATGCGCGAGACGGATCTGCCGTTCCTGGAACGCGTCTATGCCAGCACGCGCAGCGCCGAACTGGCGCAGACCGACTGGAACGAAGAACAGAAAACCGCCTTCCTGCACTTCCAGTTCCACGCCCAGCACCAGCATTACGCCACGCACTACCACGATGCGCAGTTCTTCGTGATCGAGCGCGCCGAGGTGCCGGTGGGCCGGTTGTACCTGCACTGGCGCAGCGACGAACTGCGCATCGTGGATATCGCGCTGCTGCCCGAGGCGCGCGGGCAGGGCCTGGGTAGTGCGCTGCTCGATGCGCTGATGGCGCACGCCCGCAGCCTGGGCAAGACGGTCAGCATCCACGTCGAACAGATGAACCCGGCCATGCGCCTGTATCTGCGGCTGGGCTTTCGCCGGATCGGCGAGCATGGCATCTACCACCTGATGCAATGGTGTCCCGATGCGGCTTAGCCCGTTCCTCGCCATCGCGCTGGCCTGCGCCTGGTTGCCGCTGCCGGCGCAGGACACGCCCGAGATGCTGGCGGCCATGCACGCGCACCTGCCGCCAGTGCCGGATGAGGTGATGAACCTGTCCAGCCTGCCGGACGAACTGCGCCGCGAGATTCCCTCCATCGTGCTGGAAACCCATCGCTGGCACGCGGAACCGGCGCAGCGCTTCGTGATCGTTCATGGCCGCCGGATCGAAGAAGACGGCGTGATCGACCGCGACCTGTGGCTGCGGCGAATCCGCAAGGATGGCGTGGTGCTGCAATTCCGCAACATCCTCTTTTTCCAGCCGCGCTGACGAAAACGCCGGCGCAGGGCCGGCGTTTCGCAGCGCATGAAGCGGCGGATCGTCGCTTCATGAAGTCAGCGCCTCATGAAATCAGCGCTTCATGAAATTGAAGAACTCCTCGTTGGTCTTGGTGTTCTTCATCTTGTCCAGCAGGAACTCGATGGCGGCGATTTCGTCCATCGGGTGCAGCAGCTTGCGCAGGATCCAGATCTTCTGGAGGTAATCCGGGTCGATCAGCAATTCCTCGCGGCGCGTGCCCGAGGCGTTGATGTTGATGGCCGGATAGACGCGCTTCTCGGAGATGCGGCGGGAGAGGTGCACTTCCATGTTGCCGGTGCCCTTGAACTCCTCGTAGATCACCTCGTCCATCTTGGAGCCGGTTTCGATCAGTGCGGTGGCGATGATGGTGAGCGAGCCGCCTTCCTCGGCCTTGCGCGCCGCGCCGAAGAAGCGCTTGGGGCGTTGCAGCGCGTTGGCATCGACACCGCCGGTCAGCACCTTGCCGGAGCTTGGCACCACGGTGTTGTAGGCACGGCCAAGGCGTGTGATGGAATCGAGCAGGATCACCACGTCCTGCTTGTGCTCGACCAGGCGCTTGGCGCGTTCGATCACCATCTCGGCGACCTGCACGTGGCGTGCGGCCGGTTCGTCGAAGGTGGAGGAAATCACCTCGCCGCGCACGCTGCGCTGCATTTCGGTGACTTCTTCCGGGCGCTCGTCGATCAAGAGCACGATCAGGTGCACGTCCGGATGGTTGTGGATGATTGCCTGCGCCACGTTCTGCATCAGCATCGTCTTGCCGGCCTTGGGCTGGCTGACGATCAGGCCGCGCTGGCCGCGACCGATCGGCGCGACCAAGTCGAGGATGCGACCGGTGATGTCCTCGGAGGAACCGTTGCCGCGTTCCAGCACGAAGCGCTGGCGCGGGAACAGCGGCGTGAGGTTCTCGAACAGCACCTTGTTCTTGGTGACTTCCGGCGATTCGCCGTTGATCGTGGCGACGTTATGCAGCGCGAAGTAGCGCTCGCCATCCTTGGGGCTGCGGATGCGGCCGGTGAGGAAGTCGCCGGTGCGCAGGTTGAAGCGGCGGATCTGGCTCGGGGAAACGTAGGTGTCGTCCGGGCCGGCGAGATAACTGGCATCGGCCGAACGCAAGAAGCCGAAGCCGTCCGGCAGGATTTCCAGCACGCCGTCGGTGGCCACGCCGTCGCCGTGGCGGGTGAGGATCTTCAGCACCGCGAAGGTGACATCCTGCTTGCGCGCGCGCGCCACGGATTCGCCGATGCCCAGTTGTTCGGCGATGTCCAGCAGCTTCTGCGCCGGCATCCGCTTCAGGTCGGCCAGGCTGTAGGTGGGAAAATCCGGAGGCAGCGCCGGCATCGGCGCGCGGTTCTCCGGCGGCGCTTCGTCGCCATCGTCGTCGTCGCGCATCTGCTGGCGCGGATCGTTGTTGTTGCGGTTGTTGCGATCGCGGCCACGGCGGCGGTCGCGGTGGCGGTCACGGCGGTTCTGGTTGCCGTTCTGCGGGTTGTTGTTCGCCTGGCCCTGCGGTGCGGCGGATTCGCCGCTGCTTTCGCCCGACGCCTGCGGCGTACTGTCGGAAACGGGCGCGGGGGCGGGACGGGACGCTTCGGCCTGGACAGGCACGGGCGTGGTGGAGCCGATGGATTCGGAATCGTTTTCTTGCACGGGAAGCGACCTCGCGGAGTGGCGAGCAAGTCGAAAGGGAGGGGATCGGGTTGACCCGGAAACGCCGCCACGCAGAAAGGCGCGGCGGGATGGCGCGCACGTTAACCCAAGGTGGCGGCGGCGACAAGATGCACGAGGCGCTGCGGTTCAGCGCGAACCCGCCGCGCAAAGGCAGTGCGGCGGGCGATGGGATGCGCGGGGATCAGATCGCGCTTTCGATCATCTGCGCGATCTGGTTCCTGCCGACCGCGCCGACCTGGGTGGCCTGCACTTGGCCGTCCTTGATGAGCAACAGGGTCGGGATGCCGCGCACGCCGTAGCGGGCGGCCGTCTCGCGGTTGTGATCCACGTTGACCTTGGCCACCTTCAGCCGGCCGGCATAGGCGTCGGCCAGTTCCTCGACGATGGGGCCGATCATCCGGCACGGGCCGCACCATTCGGCCCAGAAATCCACCAGCACCGGCTCGGCGGATTGCAGCACTTCGGCGTGGAAATCGGCATCGCCGACGTTCAGAACTTTGTCGCTCATTTCAGCTCCTGGGAATCCGGAAATCCAAAGGCCGGCGGTGCGCCAGCCGCATCGGCTACAATGGGTGGCCTTGCGGGGCCGTTCAAGGCCCGCAAGACCGGGCTGGCCGAAAGTGTGGAGGCAGCCCATCGGCCGCGCAAGCGGCCCGCTTCGCTGCGTTCAGCGCCGTTCCCGCCAGCGCCGCAGCGCCTTCCCCTGTGGGGCTATTCGATCGTCCGCCCGGAAATCCATGAGCGACAAACCTCTTACCGACATCACATTCTCCAGCCTGCCGCTGGCCCCCACCGTGCTTTCCGGCCTGGAAGCCGCCGGCTTCTCGCGCACCACGCCGATCCAGGCCCTCACCCTGCCCCTCGCCCTGCAAGGCCGCGACGTGGCCGGCCAGGCCCAGACCGGCACCGGCAAGACGCTGGCCTTCCTCGTGACGGTGGTGAACCGCCTGCTCACCCGCGCCGCACTGGCGGAGCGCAAACCGGAAGACCCGCGTCGGGGCCAGGATCAGCGCGCGCGGGTCTTCC
>CAZHXV010000027.1:12428-19635 GCA_964536455.1 uncultured Aquimonas sp. | reverse complement strand
TTTCGGTCATCAGCACCGGCTCGGTGTCGCCGAGCGCCAGATCGGACGCGGTGAAGGCGTGGTGATCGGGAAAGGCGTGCGGGATCGCCTCGATGCCGGCGGCGCGCAGCGTGGCGAAGAAGCGTTCGGGATCGGCGATGCCCGCCATGGCATGAACCTTCGTTCCGTGGAACCGATCGAGCGGCGTCTGCGCGCCATCGTGCAGCGAACGCGCCTGCGACAGCGCCAGCGTCATCGGCACTTCGCCCGCCTGTGCCTGCCCACCGTTGACGACGATGAAATCGCAGGCGTTGGCGCGTTCGATGGGTTCGCGCAGCGGCCCTGCCGGAAGCAAGCGGCCATTGCCGAAGCGGCGGCGGCCATCGACCACGAGGATTTCCACGTCGCGCGCCAGGGCGTAATGCTGCAGGCCATCGTCGGCGATCAGCACATCCGCCTCGCCCGATGCCGCCAGCATGCGCGCCGCCTCGATACGTTTCGCGGCCACGGCCACCGGCGCGTTGGTGCGCAGCGCGATCAACACGGGTTCATCGCCCGCGCTGGATGCGGTGTCGCTCGCCGATACGCGATGCACGGCGGAACCCTCGCCGCGCCCATAGCCGCGCGAGATCACGCCGGGCGAGAACCCGCGTTCGCGCAAGGCTTCGACCAACGCGATGGTCAACGGCGTCTTGCCTGCCCCGCCCACGGCGAGATTGCCGACCACGATGACCGGCAGCCCGGCCCGTTCGCCCGGTTTGCGGCCTGAAACGAATGCCTCGCGCCGCGCGTTGGCGATGCGCGCGAACAGGGCCGACAGCGTGCGCAGCACGACACCCGGCGCGACGTCGCCGTACCAGCGCGCCTCCAGCCAGCGCGTCAACGCGGCTTTCATGCTCAGGCCCCGTTCGCATCGCGGAACTGGAGCTTGTACAGCGCCGCATACGCGCCATCGCGCGCGACCAGTTCCGCGTGGCGGCCCAGTTCGATCAGGCGGCCATGATCCAGTACGGCGATCTGGTCGGCGTGTTCGATGGTGGTAAGGCGGTGGGCGATCACCAGCGTCGTGCGCTGGGCCATCAGCCGCGCCAGCGCGCCCTGGATCAGGCGTTCGGATTGCGTATCCAGTGCGCTGGTGGCCTCGTCCAGGATCAGGATCGGCGCATCCTTGAGCAGCGCGCGGGCGATGGCGATGCGCTGGCGCTGGCCGCCGGAAAGCTGGCCGCCGCGTTCGCCGACCTGCGTTTCCAGCCCTTCGGGCAGGGCGCGGATGAACTCCATCGCGTTCGCCGCTTCCGCCGCCGCCTCGATCTCATCGCGCGTGGCGTTCGCCATGCCGCCATAGGCGATGTTCTCGGCAATGGTGCCGCTGAACAGCATCACGTTCTGGCCGACGAAGGCGATCTGCGCGCGCAGGTCTTGCAGCCGGTAGTCGGGCAAGGCCACGCCATCGAGCACGATGCCGCCGCGCGAGGGTTCGTTGAAGCGCGGCAGCAGCGACACCAGGCTGCTCTTGCCGCTGCCCGAACGCCCGACCAGCGCCGTAACACTGCCGCGCGGGCAGACCAGCGAAATATCTTCCAGCGCCGGGGTTTCGCGGCCCGGATATTCCAGACCGACGTGGCGGAACTCGATGTCGCCATGCACGCGGCTGGCGATGGCGATGTGTCCCTCGTCGCTTTCCACCGGCGCATCGAGCACGTCGAACACATCGTCCGCCGCCGCCACGCCGCGCTGCACGGCGGCCTGCACCGTGGTCAGGCGCTTGATCGACGGCAGCATCACCAGCATCGCGGTGATCAACGACATGAAGGTGCCGGGCGTCATCGCATCCAGCAGATCGGGCCGCGTCGCGCGCCAGACGATGGCGGCCAGCGCGGAGGCGGCGACCAGCTGGATGGTGGAAGTGGAAAGCGCATTGGTGCTGGCCACCTTCAGGTTCAGGCCGAGGTTGCGGTCGATGGCTGCGCCGAAACGTTCGGCCTCGCGCGCCTGGCCGCCGTAGATGCGCACCTCGCGATGGCCTTCCACCGCGTTCTCCACCATGCCCGCGACATCGCCCATCGAGCTTTGGATGGTGCGGTTGATGCGGCGGTAGCGCTTGCCCACCACGCGCCACACCAGGCCCGTGACCGGGGCCATGATGAACAAGTACAGGGTGAGGCTGGGGCTGTGCCACAGCATCACCGCCAGCATCGCCAGCACGGTGAGGCTGTCCACCACGATCACCTTCACCGAATCGGAAACGGCCTGGGCCACCTGTTCGGCGGAATAGATGATGCGCGAAACGGTGTTGCCGCCCTGCTCCTTCTCGAACCACGCCGACGGCAGGCGCTGGTAGCGCGCGAACACCGCCTGGCGCAGATCGCGCACCACGCTGCGGCCGATCCGCGCCATGCCGTAATCGCTGGCATACGTGGCCGCGCCGCGCAGCAGGAACAGCCCCACCAGCACGAACGGCATCCAGAAGATCGCCACCGCGTCGCGCTTGTCGAACAGTTCGTCCAGCATCGGCTTGATCAGCCACGCGAATGCGCCGGAGGCCACCGCATCGAACACCATGCCCAGCCCCGCCAGCCCCCAGAACGGCCAGTAAGGCCGCACCTGGCCCAGCAAACGCCGGTAGGTGGAGCGCTTCTGCGCCATCACTTCGCCGCCGCTTCCGCCGGCGTAGTGGCGATGGACAGCCGCGAGAACCCGAGCTGGCCGATGGCGTCCATCGCCGTGACCACGGATTGATGCGGCGTCTTGGCGTCCGCGCGCAGGATCACCGGGCGGTTCTTGTCCTCGCCGGCCACCTTGCCGATGGCCTCGCGGACCGCATCGACATCGCGCCTGAGCACTTCGCCGCCGCCGACGAAGGTGCGGCCTTCGCCGTCGATCACGACGGTGAGCGGATCCTTCGGCATTTCCGTGGCCTCGTTCTGCGCGGCCTGCTGCGGCAGCGCGATCTTCATCGCCGAACGCTCCTGGAAGGTGGTGGTGATGACGAAGAAGATGATGAGCGTGAGCACCACGTCGATCAGCGGAACCAGGCTGATCTCCGGTTCGTCCTGCGAATGGGCGGAACCGATCCTCATCCGGCGCTTCCTGCACTGCTGCTGCGGCGGCGCGGTGCGGGGGCCTGCGGCGGCGCGGCGGGCGCAACGGGCCGGGATTCCAGCGCATCCAGCAGGGCGATGGCCTGGCGCTCCATGTCGATCAGATAGCCTGCGACCCTGCCACGGAAATAACGGTGGAACACCAGCGCCGGGATCGCCACGAACATGCCCGAGGCCGTGGCCACCAGCGCCTCGCCGATGCCTCCGGCCAGCGCCGTCATCTCGCCCATGCCGTGATCCATGATGCCCAGGAACATGCGGATCATGCCGATCACCGTGCCCAGCAGGCCCAGCAGCGGGGCCATCGAAGCGATGGTGCCGAGCGGATTGAGGAAACGCTCCAGCCGGTGCGCGATATGGCGACCCGTATCCTCCAGTCGCTCCTTGATGAGCTCGCGCGGCCGGTGGCGCACGTCCAGCGCGGCGGCCAGCAGCTCGCCCAGCGCGGAATTGTGGCGCAGCGCGTCGATGTGCTTGGGATCGAGCACCGGCCTGCGCGACCACTCGCGCACTTCCTCGCCCAGGCCCGGCGGCATCACCACCTTGCGGCGCAGGCTCCAGAAACGCTCCAGGATGATCGCCAGCGAAATCGCCGAACACGCCAGGATCGGCCAGATCGCCCAGCCGCCCGCTTTCAACAGTTCCAGCACGCGCAACTCCAACAGGAAGAACGGCCCTTCGGCCGCGACCGGCGCATCTTAGCGTGACTTGTCGCGCGGCAAGGCAGGCCATGCCGGCCCGGAGCTGCGCCCGCTACCATTGCCGCAATGGCCACCTCCCATACCAACGCAGAGCGCCCGCGCATCGGCATCGTCGGCAGTGGCGGCGCGTTCGGGCGCTGGCTGGCGCGCTTCTTCGCGAACCGCATGGGGCTACAGACGCTCGGCAGCGATCCCGCCGATGCGGCCTCGGCCACGCCGGAGGAATTGATCGAATGCTGCGACGTGCTGATCTTCAGCGCACCGATCCGCACCACGCCCGCGATCGTCCGCGACTACATCGCCCGCGCCAATGGACGCGAGCGCGGGCAGTTGTGGCTCGACCTGACCTCGATCAAGAAACCCGCCGTGGAAGCGATGCTGGAATCCGCCGCGGAAGTGGTGGGCCTGCATCCGATGACCGCGCCGCCGAAAGCGCCGACGCTGAAAGGCCGCGTGCTGGTGGTGTGCGAAGCACGCCTGGAACGCTGGCGCGGTTTCGTGGAATGGCTGTGCGCGGCGCTCGAAGGCCAGTGCGTTACCGCCACGCCCGAACGGCACGACCGCACCATGGCGCTGGTGCAGGCGATGGTGCACGCCACGCATCTCGTGCAGGCGGCGCTGCTGCGCGACTGCGCGGAAGAACTTGGGGGGCTTGCAACCCTGCTGCCGTTCCGCTCGGCCTCGTTCGAGCTGGATGCGGCGATCCTCTCGCGCATCCTCGGCATGAACCCATCCATCTACGAGGACATCCAGTTCGGCAATCCGCACGCCGCGCCGATGCTGGAAAACCTGGCGCACCATGCTTCCGATCTGGCGCAAACCGTCGCGCGCGGCGACGAGGAAGCGCGGCGGCAATTCCGCGAGCGCTTCCTGCACGCGCCGAAGGAGGCCATCGGCGAAACCGCCATCGCCTCGGGCAACTACACCTTCGAGCGCGTGGGCTATCTGCTGGCCGATCTGGCGGGAGAGCGCAGCCTCAGCGTGCATCTGCCCGAAGACAGGCCCGGCTCGCTGCGCGCGCTGCTGCACCTGTTCGAACTGTTCGGGATTTCCATCGCTTCGATCCACTCCTCGCGCACGCCGGCGGGCGAGGTGCATTTCCGGCTCGGCTTCGGCGCGGACGTGCCCGCGCCAGCGATCGAATCGGCGGCGCGGGCGATAGATGCCAGCGGCGTGGGGCGAGTGTTGGGTTGATACCCGTCATTCCGGCTTTCGCCGGAATGACGAATTGCGCAGATCAGTTCAACCAGGCCCGCCCATTGCTCACGCGCACGTAGGCACCCTGGTGGATGCCGTCCAGATCGCGCTGCGACACCACGATGCGGCGGCCATCGTCCATGCGCAGGAACAGATCGAACCACGGCGCGGCGTTGTTGTTCTTCTCGATGGCCGTACCGGCCGCTACACCCGCGACCGCGCCCGCCATCGTCGCCGCCGCGCGGCCGCTGCCGCTGCCGACCTGGTTGCCGAGCACGCCGCCGAGGATGCCGCCCAGCACCGCGCCCGCACCGTTGCTGCTGCGTTCGCCATAGACCCGTTCGATGCGCTCCACCACGCCGCAGCTCTGGCAGCGCGCGTAACCGTCGTAATCCGAGCGGTAGCCGCCCTGGCCCTGGTGGGAATACCGGCTGCCCGAAGTGGCGCAACCGGCCAGCAGTGCCACGGTGAGCGCAAGCAACGCGGTGAACAACACGGAACGATTCGGGGTACGCATGACACTCCTCCTTTTCGGCGGCGATCCACGCCGCGCCTGCATGAACCTACCGCTTCGACGCTGAATGCGGCGCGAGGGTTCACCGGCCCGTTCAGATTCCGGAAGGCGTGTTGTCAGCGGAAATCCTCATGGCAGCCCTTGCAGGTTCCGCCGATGCCGCTCATGGCTTCGCCGAGCGCATCGCAACTGGCGGCTTGCTTGCCCTGCGCGACCGCGACCGCATCGCGGAAGGCCTTGGCGCGTTCGATGAACTTGGCGTCGTCGCCAACCGGCAGGAAGGCCGCTTCCAGTTCCTTGCCCATGCCTTGCAAAAGTTCCAGCCGATGCGCGATGTCCTCTACCGGGCAGGCGTTCTTCTCGCGCATCCCGCGCAGCGCACCCATCTGCTGCCCCATCACCGTCATCACGGCATCGTGATAGGGCGTGCCCTGCTTCAGCGCGGCGATGGCGGCAACGGCGCCCAATGCGCCAATGAACAGACCGATGAGGATCAAAACGACGGCACGCATGGAAGCACTCCTTGGGATGACCTGGGAGCAGGCATTCTGCCAGCCCGCGTATCATCTGCGCCCGCTTTCCTTGCCCGTTCCGCCCGCCACATGGCCGATACCATCGCCCCTTCCGACCAGCATGCGCGTTTTTCCGGCATCGACCGCCTCTACGGCGCAGGCACCGTGGCGAAACTCGCGCGCTGCCGCGTGGCGGTGATCGGCGTCGGCGGCGTGGGTTCGTGGGCGGCGGAAGCGCTGGCGCGCAGCGGCGTGGGCCACATCGCGCTGATCGACGCGGACGACATCTGCGTCTCCAACACCAACCGCCAGTTGCCTGCGCTCGATGGCCACTTCGGCCAGTTGAAGGTGGAAGCGATGGCGGCGCGGCTGGCAGCGATCAATCCTGCGCTATCGCTCGATCCCGTCGCGCGCTTCCTGACCCGCGACACACTGGAGCCGCTGCTGCTGCGCGACTACGACGTGGTGCTGGACGCCTGCGACAGCTTCCGCGTGAAGGTGGAGGCCATCGCCTTCCTGCGCCGCCGCAAGATTCCACTGGTGACGGTAGGCTCGGCCGGCGGGCGCACCGATCCCACGAAAATCGTGGTGCGCGATCTTTCCCGCACCGAGCACGATGCGATGTTCGCGCTGATCCGCAGAAAGCTGCGCGGCGAGTTCCATTTCCCGAAGAACCCGCAGCGGTATTTCGGCGTATCGGCGGTGTATTCGCTGGAGAACGTGCGTTATCCGCAAGCCGATGGCAGCGTCTGTGGTACGCGCCCGCAACTTGGACCGGACGGTGCGTTGAAACTGGATTGCGGCGCAGGCCTGGGTGCGGCCACGCACGTCACCGGCGGCTTCGCCTTCGCGGCGGTGGGAAAGATGCTGGAACTTATGCTGCGAGAGAAGATGAACTAAAAGCAGCAGCGCTTTTCCGTGGGAGCGGGTTTACCCGCGATTGCACCTTGTACAAGACCTGTCGCGGGTAAACCCGCTCCCACAAAAGAACCTGTTTTCAGATTGGCCGATCACACACCGGATCAGGAAAGCGTCAAACCAAACAGCTCCACCGCATTGCGCGTGGTTCGTTCGGCGATGGCTTCGGGGGATTCATTGCGCAGGGCGGCGATGGTTTCCAGCACTCGCGGCAGGCGCGAAGGTTCGTTGCGCTTCCCTCGCCGTTCCGCATCCGGCTGATCCGGCGCATCGGTTTCCAGCAGC
>CAZHXV010000027.1:0-12418 GCA_964536455.1 uncultured Aquimonas sp. | reverse complement strand
CAGCAGGCGCTCCAGCGGCATCGCCGCCGCCAGGCCGCGCAATCGCGCCGCACGCTCGAACGTCACCGGGCCGCCGATGCCCAGATGGAAGCCGAGCTTCCACACCTGCTCGGCCTGTTCCCGGCTCCCGGAAAAACTGTGCACCACCCCGCGCAGGCCGCCGATCCGGCGCAATAGCGCGAGCACTTCGTCCAGCGCGCGCCGTGCGTGCAGGATGACGGGCAGATCGAACTCGCGCGCCAGCTTCAGTTGCCCGATCAAAAATTCGCGCTGCAAGGCCGGATCCAGCCCTTCGACGAAATGATCCAGCCCACACTCGCCCACCGCGCAAGGCCGTTCGCGTTCCAGCCATTGCCGCAGCACGTCCAAATGCTCGGGGCGATGCCGATCCAGGTACATCGGGTGCAGGCCATAGGCCGGCGCAAGCTGCGGATGCGCCTGCGCGAGGGATTTCAGTTTCGGAAACCCGGTGGCTTCCACCGCCGGAACCACGCAGGCCACAACGCCTGCGGCATGGGCGCGATCCAGCACGGCGGGAAGATCGGCGTCGAACTCCTCCGCATCCAGATGCGCGTGGCTGTCGATCAGGCGCATCACTTCGCCGGGGATTCCGGCTCCCGCGGCGGGTTCTTTCTCGCCTTGCGGCTGCCCAGCCATACCGTCGTGGCCGCCAGCAGGATTTCATCGGCGAACGGCACGAAATCCGGGATCAACAGATCGACCGCGAACACCACCGCCGCCACGACGAACAGTTGCGGATGACGCAGGCGCCCCAGCCAGGCGAGCACGGGGGCCAACAGCGGATTCTTCATGCTTGGGTTTCTCCAGCGCCGGGATCGGTATGGGAGCAGATAAGGTGTTTTCGCGACCTGCGCAAGATTTCCCGGCCAAGGCGTTGTGCCGGCGTTGCCATCGAAGTTCATACCCCGGCAGCGAGATAGCGATCCTTCATCCGCACGTAATGCTGCGCCGAATAGCGGATGCCCTCGATCTGCTCCGGCGTGAGCCTGCGCACGAACCTGGCGGGATTGCCGAGCCACAGTTCGCCCTCGCCCACCACTTTCCCCGGCGACACCAGCGCGCCCGCGCCGACGAACGCATTCTTCTTCACCACCGCGCCATCCAGCACGATCGCGCCCATGCCGATCAACACCTCGTCCTCGATGGTGCAGGCATGGATCACCGCCTTGTGCCCGATGGTGCAATCGGTGCCGATGACCGTCGCAAACCCACCCAGCCGGGAATGCGGCCCATCGTGGCTGACGTGCACGACGGTGCCATCCTGGATGTTGGTGCGCGCCCCGATGCGGATGAAGTTCACATCGCCGCGCACCACCGTCATCGGCCAGATCGAAACATCCTCCGCCAGCACCACGTCCCCGATGACGGTGGCCGCCGGATCGACGTAAACACGGGGGCCAGGTTCGGGCAGTTTCCCGAGGTAGGGGCGAAGGTTCATGCGTGGCCTTTGGCAGGAAACGGATCTGACGGAATGGCTGGATCGGGCACGGCTCACCTGCCGCGATGCCGCGCCTCCAGCACCGCCGCCGCATCCTGCAGCGAAAGCCCGGAAGCGCGCAGCAGCACGATCAGGTGATACAGCAGATCGGCGGCTTCGCTGGCAAGTTCGGAGGTATCCCGCACGGTGGCGGCCAGCGCGGTTTCCACGCCTTCCTCGCCGACTTTCTGCGCGATGCGCTTGATGCCGGATTCGAACAATTGGGTCGTGTAGCTGCCTTCCGGGCGCTGGCGTTCGCGCTGGGCGATGAAGGCGTCCAGTTCGCCGAGGAAATCGGCGGGTGCGTCGGGAAAGCAGCTTGGCCGATCCAAATGGCAGGTGGGGCCGAGAGGGTGGGCGAGGATCAGCAGCGTATCGGCGTCGCAGTCGGTCCGGATGCCGCGCAGCTCCAGGAAATGCCCGCTGCTTTCGCCCTTCGTCCACAACCGCTGTTTGCTGCGGCTGTAGAAGGTGACGCGGCCGCTGGCGAGGGTTTCGTCCAGCGCGGCGCGATCCATGTAGCCGAGCATCAGCACGCGCAGGCTGGCGACGTCCTGCACGATGGCGGGGAGCAATCCGCCCTGTTTCGCAAAATCCAGGGTCTTGGGGTCGAAGGGTGCGGGTGTGGTCATCGCTGGATTGTAAGGCCGTGCCATACGCGGCGTGGGCTATCATCGCCGCCTTCGCACGTTGCGTCGCGCCGGGGAAATCATGGGCTCTTCCGAAAAGCCGTCGCCACCGGGTGCGCCATTGGCGGCCTCGCCCGGCACGGTGTATCTGGATGCGGACAGGGCCACCGTGAACCAGACGCTGTGCGTGCCTGGCGCGCAACCGCTACCGCCGCAGGAAAGCCCCGGCACGGTGCTCGGCCCCTACACCCTGGTCGAACGCATCGGCGCGGGTGGTTTCGGCACGGTGTGGCTGGCCGGACAGCACGAGCCGGTAAAGCGCCAGGTCGCGCTGAAGATCCTCAAGCCGGGCGTGGATACGCAGGAAGTGATCCGGCGCTTCGAGGCCGAGCGCCAGGCGCTGGCGATGATGGATCACCCCAACATCGCGCGCGTCTTCGATGCCGGCGCCACCGCCGCCGGCCGCCCCTATTTCGTGATGGAACTGGTGCGCGGCGTCTCCATCATCCAGTATTGCGCGGCACGGAAACTCGATGCGCGGGCACGGCTGGGATTGTTCGTGCAGGTATGCCACGCCATCGGCCACGCCCACCAGAAAGGCGTGATCCACCGCGACATCAAGCCTTCCAACGTGCTGGTGACCGAGCACGACGGCGCGGCGCAGGCGAAGGTGATCGACTTCGGCATCGCCAAGGCCATTTCGGATGAGCCGGGCGATTCGGATCTCACCCGCCAGGGCCAGTTGATCGGCACGCCGGAATACATGAGCCCCGAACAGGCCCAGCTCGGCAGCGACATCGACACCCGCACCGACGTGTATTCCCTCGGCGTGCTGCTGTACGAGCTGCTCACCGGACAGACCCCGCTCAGCCAGGTCGATCTGATCGGCCACGGCCTGGGAGAGATGGCGCGCCTGGTGCGCGAGGTGGAACCGCAGCGGCCTTCCACGCGCGTTTCCACGCTGGGCCGGGAAACCGGCAGCCTGGAACAGTTCCCGCACGAGGATGCGAACAAGCTGCGCCACCTGCTGCGCGGCGATCTGGACTGGATCACGATGAAGTGCCTGGAAAAGGATCGCGCCCGCCGCTACGAAACCGTAAACGCGCTGGCGATGGACGTGGCAAGGCATCTGAACGGCGAGGCCGTGCTCGCCGCCCCGCCCAGCCGCGGCTACCGCATCGCCAAATTCGTGTTCCGCCACAAGGGCGCGGTGGCGGCGGCGGGCATCGTGCTTGCCGCCCTCATTGCGGGCTTGGCCGGCACCTTGTGGCAGGCCCGGCGCGCCGGCAGCGAAGCCGCCCGCGCCCAGGCCGCCGAAGCCCAGATGCGCCAGCGCGCCGAGGAACTGGAGCAAGTGGCGCGTTTCCAGGAAAGCCAGCTCTCCGGCATCGACACCGTGAAGATGGGCGAGCACCTGCACCAGAGCCTGCTGGATGCCGTACCGCCGGCAGACCGGGCCGCGCTGGAAGCCGGGCTTGCTCCGGTGAACTTCACCGACATCGCACTGGGCACGCTGGATTCGAGCATTTTCGATCAAACCCTGGCCGCCATCGACGAGCAATTCCCCGCCCAGCCGCTGGTGAAGGCCCGCCTGTTCCAGAGCATGGCGAACGCGATGCGCGACCTGGGCCTTCTGGAGCGCGCCGCAATCCCACAGGAAAAGGCACTGGAACTCCGCCGCCGCGAACTGGGCGAAGACCATCCGGATACGCTGGCGTCCATCAACGAAACCGGCCTGCTGCTGCAAAACTCCGGCAAGCTCGCCGCAGCCGAGCCTTACTATCGGCAGGCGCTGGAAGGCCGGCAGCGCGTGCTCGGCAACGAACACCCGGACACGCTCACCACCATCAACGACATCGGCGAACTGCTGTTCGCGCAGGGCCAGCGCGGCGAGGCTGGCGAGTGGTTCCGCCAGGCACTGGAAGGACGCCGCCGCATCCTGGATGCCGACCACCCCGACATCCTGATCTCGCTCAACAACCTGGGCGCATCGCTCACCGCCACCGGCAAACTGGCCGAAGCCGAGCCGATCTACCGCGAAGTGCTGGACATCCGCCGCCGCACCCTGGGCGAAAGCGCCCAGGGCACGCTCGAATCGGTCGGCAACCTGGCGGCGCTGCTGCGCCGCCTGGGGAAATTCGACGAAGCCGCCCCGCTTTACGAAGAAGCCCTCACGCTGCGCCGCCATTCGCTGGGCAATGCGCACCCGTACACCATCCATTCGACCAACAGCATGGTGCGCATGCTCGGCGACCTTGGCCGCTACGAGGAGTCGCTGGCCCTGGCGCAGGAAGCGCTCGACAACGCACGCCGCGTGCTGGGCGACGAGCACCCTCTCACCCTCACCGCGCTCGACGGGCTGGGCATGGCGCTGCTGAAACTGGATCGCCCGGACGAGGCCCAGCCTTACCTTCGGGAAGCGCTGGAATCGCGCCGCCGCCTGCTGGGCGAGGAGCACCCCAGCACGATGAACTCCACTCACAGCATGGCGTTGCTGCTGCAGGCGCAAGGCCGGCCCGCCGAAGCCGAACGCATGCACCGCGCCGTGCTGGACGCCAGCCGTCGCACCAACGGCGATGCCGATATCGATACGCTGATTTCCGCCAGCAACACCGGCATGGCGCTGCGCGAGCTGGGCCGCCTGGACGAAGCGGCGGCGCTGGGAAAGGAATCGGTCGAAACCGCGCGGCGCGAATTGCCCCAGAACCACTGGCTGCACGGCCTGTTCGCCAGCCAGTACGCGCAAACCCTCGCCGCCCAGCGCCGCTTCCCTGAAGCTGAAACCCTCGCGCTGGAAGCCGACGCCGCCTATCGCCGTTCGCTCGGCGAAAACCACGTTCGCCGCATCGAAAACATGCGGCGCATCGTTGCGCTTTACGAAGCGTGGAACACCGCCGAACCGGGGCGTGGAATGGAGGCGAAAGCAGCGCAGTGGCGCGGGGAACTGGCGGCGGCGCGGGATATGCTCTGATACTGCTGCCGACTACGGAAGTTATAATCGACACATTCGGAAATGTGCCGCACACAGGGGCAACGTGATCAATGCCCAAACTTAAGGCCATCCCCTCGGAATTGTAGTCCCGGCGACACTCTAGGCTCGGCCAGTATCACAAGGTGAGATCAAAGTAAGATGAAGCAAACGCCGGTTCCCGTAGCACTGAAAGGGGGGCGCTTTGCCCCACCGGCAGTTCAGTTCTGAATTTTCCAAGGGGCTTTGGGGGACATGCCGTGAGCAATGGTCACGATACCGAATCGGATGCCGCATTGTTTCGCAGTGCACTACCGATTGAAGCAAAGCTGGATCGTGCGAGGCTCCATCTATTGGATCTGACAGCACGAAACCGCCTGCTCAACATCCCTCGATCCAAAGCACGCAGCGCCAGCCTCATCGAAATCGTGGACGAACGCTCGTCTGAGGTGTACCGCCTTCTGGTCAAAGAAACCAAGGCGTTTACGTTCGTTCCGGGGCGTAGCGATGCCAATGAGAACAACGAAGACAAGGACGAGGTCGAGGATTTCGCCCAGCCGGGTGACGATGGTTTTGATGAACGCGGCGTGGCAAACCGGCATACCGATACGCGGCTGCAAACGCGACTGACCTCGAAAGGCTTGCAGAAGCGGCTACTCTCGCTCTACTTCGATGCCAGAACCTTAGAGGAAGAGCAAGGCGTTAACGTCCTTTTTCTGGCATTGGGAACGCTGAAGTGGATTGACCCGAACAACGCGGCAAACGTGCGCTACGCACCGTTGGTTCTGGTTCCCGTGTCGCTGGAACGTGCAACGGCTGGAGATCGTTTCAAGCTCCGCTGGCGGCAGGAAGACCCATCATCCAACCTCTCGCTGGAAGCGATGGTGGATCGAATTCACTTGCTGAAGCTGCCAGCTTTCGAGGCCAGCGACGACTTCGACATCGTCGCTTACTGCGAGGGCGTTCGGAAAGCCATCTCGTCGAAAAAAGGGTGGGAAGTCTCCGGGGACGATATCGTCCTCGGATTTTTCTCCTTCTCGAAGTTTCTGATGTATCGGGATCTGTCTGCCGATACCTGGCCTGCAAAAGCTTCGCTTGCGACACAGCCACTCATTCAATCCCTGTTGCGCGATGGCTTCCCTCCGGCTGCTGCGAGCATTGGCGATGATGCGCCCATCGACCCGGATCTTCCGCCCGAACGGCTGCTGCACATTGTTGATGCCGACAGCTCGCAGACGCTCGCCATCCACGACGCACGGCAAGGACAGAATCTCGTCATCCAAGGTCCGCCCGGCACTGGCAAATCGCAGACCATCGCCAACATCATCGCGGGCGCCGTGGCCGATGGCCGGACGGTGCTTTTCGTCGCCGAAAAGATGGCGGCACTGGACGTCGTGAAGCGACGTCTTGATGCCACGGGCATCGGTGATGCCTGCCTTGAACTCCATAGCAACAAGGCCAACAAGCGCGCATTGCTGGAGGAGTTGAAACGCACCTGGGAGCTGAGTTCGCCCAAGGGGGCGTTCTCCGGAAATCTGCATCACCGTTTGAGAAGCACACGAGATCAGTTGAACGCTCATGTGGAGAGGTTGCATCGAAAGCATGATCGTGCCGGAGTTACGCCCTATGATGTTTTGGGCCATCTGACTCGACTGCGAGACGAAGGCTGCCCGCCCAATGACCTCGATCTTCCAGACGCTTTGACGTGGAGCAACGAAGACATCCGCGAGCGCCGTGTATTGCTGCGTGAACTGTGCGAACGAATCAACGCCATCGGCCCACCGAATCAACATCCCTGGCGTGGCGTCGGGTTGGATGTCGTCCTACCGAACCAGTTGACTCGATTGCTCGACCGCGTTGCAACGGTTCGCTCTGGGTTGGCAGCGTTGAGGCAACGGCACTCGGAGATTGGCGGCTCGTTGCAGCAACCAGTTCCGGTGTCGTTCGACAGCGCGAACAGGCTGTATGAATTGGCAGAACGCGTTGCATCGGCTCCGCCCATCGAAGGTGTTGCGCTCGGACATGAGTGGTGGGCGCAGCGCATCGAGAACATCAGGAGCCTATGTATTCTAGGGCGGCAATGGCACTCAGCATGGGAGGCATTGCGACTCAATGTGTCAGCGGCTGCCATCGGGGCTGATGTCAAAGATGCCGCGTTGACGCTGGCTTCGCTGCCAGCCGACTTTGGTTCCGAAGCGTTCCAGCGAGCCAGTGCCTTGTCGGAAATGCTACCTTCGTTCGTCGCTGAGGTTGTTCGCATAAGCACGCTGCTTGGATTGGATGGCAGCACTGCGGTCTCCACTGCGACGACAAGTGATTCGAGTGTCGAACTAGTCGCCGAACTTTATGACATGGCAGAGCGCGTCGCATCGGCTCCGCCCATCGAAGGCGAAGCGCTCGGTCATGAGTGGTGGACGCAGCGCCGGGAGGACATCAGGAAGCTTTGCCTTCTGGGGCAGCAATGGCATACGGTATGGGAGGCTTTGAGTCCCCAAGTGTCGGCGACTGCCATCAGCGCCTCTGTGGAAGATGTCGTGTTGGTGCTTTCGTCACTGCCAGCCGCATTTGGCTCCGAAGCCTTCCAGCGCGCCAATACTTTGACGCGAATACTTCCCGCCCTCTTCACTGAGATTGGGCGCTTGAAGGTGGCATTGGGATTGGATAGCGCGGTGGACACCCTCGCTGCTGCCAGCAAGGCTGCAACTACAGGCCAGCGTGTCGCCACTGCACCAAATGTCAGCCCCGATGTTTTCGCGGCGTCGGTGTGGGATTCGGGTGTCGAGCAAGCTGCCGAACTGGCAGAAGCCGTTGCACGAATCGAGGATGCCCGCGCCAAGGCGGAGGGCAAGGTTCTTAATGCCGCTTGGGAAACCGACACCGAGCGTGAGCGGCAAGTCGTTCGAATGAAAGGACGCAATTTCTTCCGGTTCCTGAGCGGCAACTGGCGTCGCTCCAACGCTCTGCTGCGTTCAATGGTTCGTGACCCCAAGCAGCCCGTGGAGGATTTGTTGAGCTTGCTCGACACCGTGGGAGATAGCCAGGCCGCTCTTCGCACGGTGCGAGCAGGCGACTCGCTGGGGCGTGCTGCCTTCGGGGAGGACTGGCGGGGAGAAAAATCGCGTGGTGCCCCGCTCAGGGCGCTGGTTGCATGGATGCGTAGCCTTCGGGGTCTCGGCGCGACACCACGTCTCATCGCCGCTCGGATGCCAGATCGCTCTGACATCGGGGCACGGGCAAACCGCGTGTATCAACTAGTCAATCAGGTGCGACCGCTGTTGGAAGCATTCTGGTCAGATTTCGGCACGACCGTTTCTGCGGTATTCGATGAAGCTGCAACCGTCACTGCCACACGACTCGCTTTGTTGTTGTCGCGCGCCACAGCCATTGCCAAGGCCGATATCGCCAGTCGTGAGGTTCTTGCGTCGCCAGATATTTCTGCTGGTGAGCGACTGGCCGCTCTGGAGCAACTTCGCAGCGCCCAAGCACTCCATCTTTCGTTGAGCGAGAACAAGCCGCTGGGCGATGCAGTATTCGGCAAGTTCTGGCGCGGCTCGGATTCCGATTGGTCAGCCATTGACTCGGTGGCAGCATGGGTGGACGAGAATGACAGTATTCGCGCGTTGGCCGCCAGTCTCGCGAATCGCAACGCACCGTGGCATCTCGGCCAAAGGAGCAAGCAACAACTGCGCGATCAAGTGCAGCCACTGCTGGAAGCATTCTGGGCTGACTTGGGGGCAACCGTTGCTACCGGATTCGGTAACGCCGCGAGTGCGGGAACCGCAAGCCTCTCCCTGCTGCTGTCGCGCGCAACCGACATAGCCAAAGCCGATGCCACAAGCCGTCAGGTTCTTGCCTCACCGGATGTCACAGCGGGTGAACGCTTGGCCATTGTTGAGCAGCTTCGCAGTACCCAAGCACTTCATCACTTGTTGAGTGAAAACAAGCCGCTGGGCGACGCTGTGTTCGGCAGTCTCTGGCGCGGCGCGGATTCCGACTGGCCTGTCATTGCTGCGGCAACCCAATGGGCGGAGAGAAACTATGATGTCCGCACCGTTGCCGCCAGCCTTATGGACCGCAAGGCACCTTGGAATGACAGCCAGAACAGCAAGGTCGAAGATTCAACTTGGAAAGCTGGCTTCGAGGGACTGGTTCGAGACCTTCGTTCCGACCTTCGCTTGCTTTTCGGAACCGAGTCCCTTGGTGCAATTTCTTTCCCGGACATCGAAGCCAAATTTGCTGCTTGGCTAGTCCATTCGGAGCACCTATCCAAATGGGTGGCCTACCGGGAGCGCGCCGAACGTGGCAAAGCAATGGGCCTCGTGGATGTTGTCGAGCGCCTTGAAATCAGTCGCCTCGCGCCGACGGAAGCACCCGATGCGTTCGACATGGCCTACTTCGAGGCACTGCTCAACGACATGGTCGCGCAGGACGGTGAACTTGGTCGCTTCGACGGCGAACTGCATGACCGCACCGTAAAGGAATTTTCCGAGCTGGATCGTGAAAGCCTTCGTGCCAGTCGGGTACAAGCGGTTCAAGCACACCATCGAAAAATGCCGACCAAGGACAGTGGCGTGGGCGCAATCGGCGTGTTGCGCGGCGAAATGGCAAGGCGCCGCGGCCATATGCCCATCCGCAAGCTGATGAATGAAGCTGCACCCGCCATTCAGGCATTGAAACCGGTCTTCATGATGAGTCCGCTTTCCATCGCGCAGTTTCTGCCGCCAGCACGTCTCACCTTCGATCTGTTGGTGATGGACGAAGCCAGCCAGATTCAGCCGGTGGATGCCTTGGGAGCCATTGCCCGATGCAAGCAAGTCGTCGTCGTGGGCGATGAGCGTCAACTTCCGCCTACGACATTCTTCTCCAAGATCACGGAAGGCGATGACGAGGAAGATGAGACGGCGCGCGTCAGCGATATCGAAAGCATCCTCGGCCTGTTCCGGGCGCGTGGTCTGTCGGAGCGCATGTTGCGTTGGCATTACCGCAGCCGCCACCAATCGCTGATTGCCGTATCGAACAGCCAGTTCTACGAGAACAAGCTCACCATCGTGCCAAGTCCCTACACGTCGGAAGCGGGCATGGGGATGAAGTTTCATCATTTCCCGAACGGCGTGTTCGATTCGGGGGGCACGGGCACAAATCGTGTAGAAGCGGTGGCGGTTGCCGAAGCCATCTTGCGGCACGCACGCGAGCATCCCGATCAATCGCTGGGTGTGGCGACTTTCTCGGTTCGCCAGCGGCGTGCGATTCTTGATCAGGTGGAACACTTGCGGCGCGAGCATCCCGACACCGAGGAGTTTTTCCACGCACATCCCACGGAGCCGTTCTTCGTCAAAAATCTCGAAAACGTGCAGGGCGACGAACGCGATGTCATCTTCATCTCCGTGGGCTATGGCCGGAACGCGAATGGCGTGATGGCGATGCGCTTCGGTCCTCTTGGTAGCGAAGGCGGCGAACGTCGGCTTAACGTGCTGATCAGCCGCGCCAAGCTGCGTTGCGAGGTGTTTTCGTCCATCACCGACGATGACATCGACCTGGAACGTGCGCGAGGGAAAGGCGTGGCGGCGTTTAAGCTCTTCCTGCGCTTTGCACGTTCCGGCAGGCTTGATCTGCCCAGTACGGAACGTGCGGAAGAGACGGACGTGCTGGAGTCGCAGGTGGCGGCAGCACTGCATGCGCGTGGCTATGTCGTTCATCCGCGCGTTGGAATCGCCGGCCTTTTCATCGACTTGGCGGTGGCTGATCCCGAAGCGCCAGGGCGATATGTGCTTGGCATTGAGTGTGATGGTCGCTCCTATCAGCAATCGCGCTCGGCACGAGACCGAGATCGCTTGCGTCGCGCCGTTCTCGAAGACCACGGTTGGGTGGTACATCGCATTTGGAGTGTGGATTGGTTTCACCGCCCCCAGGAAGAAATGCGCCGCCTGATCGAGGTAATCGAATCCGCGAAAAGCAGGCTCGTCGGCTATCCCCATCATGCTTCCAGACGCTCACGCGCCATACCCTTGGAGATGTTCGCCATCGAGCGCGAAGACCACGCGAATGATGTGCTGAATTTCGACAGCGAGCAGTCTGGCGCGCCTGCGTATCAAGGATCGATCGTGGCGGCGGTTCACGGTCATCTCGAAATCCCATCTGTTCCCACACCGCAATTGGCGGCATTGGTTGAGCACGTGGTAGGCGTGGAAGGACCCGTTCACCTCGATGTGGTGGTGCAGCGCATCCGTGATGCTTGGGGGATGCAACGGGCTGGCTCACGAATCCAGAGCGCGGTGCAACTCGCAGTGGACATGACTGTCCGCACGAAGGCAGTGAAACGAACTGGTGAATTCCTCAGCAAACCAGGTGAACCTGTTGTCGCACGTGACCGCTCTGCGGCAGATCAGCAGCTCCGCCGTCCTGAAATGATCGCTCCCGCTGAGTGGCAAGAAGCCATTGTCGCCGTGGTGCAAAGGAACTTCGGTGTCAGGAAAAGTGAACTGCCTTCTGCGGTCGCACGGTGGCTGGGCTTTACCTCCACCAGCGCCGCGATACGTGATTTGGTCGAGACTGAAGTGAAAAAGGTAGTGAGAGCAGGACGATTGCGGCAGCAAGGGGAATTGCTCGAAGCCGTTTG
Organism: uncultured Aquimonas sp.; assembly: GCA_964536455.1. Classification (GTDB taxonomy): domain Bacteria; phylum Pseudomonadota; class Gammaproteobacteria; order Xanthomonadales; family Xanthomonadaceae; genus Denitratimonas. Next base: position 707 of record CAZHXV010000027.1, on the reverse strand, counting down.
AGTGGTTGGAATCTCGCATTTCAACTGTGTAGGAAGCTTCCGGATTTTGGGGTATCTAGTGGAGCGTCTTGGCTGAAAAATTCGATCTAATCGCGTATAGGGAGCGCAATTATGAGTTGGTCGACTGCGGTTCCGTGATCGATGGCTCCGAAGAGCACCTGACGTCCGGAGGCGTCAACCAACCCGCGCCAGGCATGCAGGGTGAGTTCGGCGCCGAGTAGGAAAAGGGCAAAGACATACTTGAATTGATTCCGCTTCGCCTCATCCCAGCCTACGCGTTGACACGAGTAAGAAGGGAAAACCATCAAGCCTCGCCGATCAACTTCAACTCGTCCGCCTGGTATTCCCGCCGCAGGGTGTCGATGAGCTCCTGCAAATCCCCTTCCACGATTTCCGGCAATCGGTACAGGGTGAGGTTGATGCGGTGGTCGGTGATGCGGCCCTGGGGAAAGTTGTAGGTGCGGATGCGCTGGCTGCGGTCGCCCGAACCCACCTGCAGGCGGCGGGATTCGGCCTGGGTTGCGGTCTGCTGGCTGCGCTTGTCGTCCAGCAGGCGCGCTTTCAGAAGGCCAAGGGCGCGGGCACGGTTCTTGTGCTGGCTGCGCTCGTCCTGGCATTCGACCACGATGCCGGCGGCCAGCACGTCAACAAGACCGATTCGGCCATCCGCATCACGCACCTGCCCACCGGCATCGTGGTCGAATGCC
>CAZHXV010000026.1:0-20181 GCA_964536455.1 uncultured Aquimonas sp. | reverse complement strand
GTGGTCGATCATCGCCGCCAGCGTGGTGGACTTGCCCGAGCCGGTCGGGCCGGTCACCAGGATCAGGCCCTGCGGCTGGTTGATGAGTTCCTTGAACACCTTGGGCGCGGCCAGGTCTTCCAGCGTCAGCACTTCGGAAGGAATGGTGCGGAACACCGCGCCCGCGCCGCGGTTCTGGTTGAAGGCGTTGACGCGGAAGCGCGCCAGGCCGGGAATCTCGAAGGAGAAATCCACCTCCCAGAATTCTTCGTAATCGCGCCGCGCCTTGTCCGACATGATGTCGTACACCAGCGAGTGCACCTGCTTGTGATCCAGCGCCGGGATGTTGATGCGGCGCACGTCGCCATCGACGCGGATCATCGGCGGCAGGCCTGCGGAAAGGTGCAGATCCGATGCCTTGTTCTTGACGGAAAACGCAAGCAGTTCGGCGATATCCACGTGCCCATCCCCCGAGGTTGATTACACTTCATGTCCCCGCCCGCGAAGCCTTCGCGGACACATTCCGTTGCAGTATAGCGCCGATTCCAACATGCACCAGACGCCATGAATCCGCCCCCCGACGACGACGCCGGAGCCAGGCTCGACGCCATGCTGGCGCGCGTGGAACGCGCCGCGCAAGGTGCCGCACGGCCGGTGCGGCTGCTGGCCGTTTCCAAGTTCCAGAGCGCGCAGGCGGTGGCGTCGCTTGCCGCCTGCGGGCAAATCGCGTTCGGCGAGAACTACGTGCAGGAAGGCATCGCCAAGCAGCGCGAGCTGGAGGCGACCGATGCGACCGGGCTGGAATGGCACCTGATCGGCCCGCTGCAATCCAACAAGGCGGAACTGGCGGCGCGGCATTTCGATTGGGTGCAGAGCCTCGACCGCGCCAAGCTCGTACCGCTTCTGGCCCGCGCCCGGCCTGCGGATGCCGCGCCGCTGAACCTGTTGATCCAGGTGAACATCGACGATGAAGCGAGCAAATCCGGCGCCTCACCGGAAGAGGTTCCCGCACTGGCCGAACTGGTCGCCTCGCAGCCATCGCTTGCGTTGCGCGGCCTGATGGCGATTCCTGCCCCAGATCCCGATGCCTCGCGCCGCCGCGCCGCGTTCGCGAGGATGCGGGCGCTGTTCGATACCCTGCGCACCGCGCATCCTTCGGTGGATACGCTGTCGATAGGCATGTCGGACGACTTCGAGCTGGCCATCGCGGAAGGGGCGACGATGGTGCGGGTGGGAACGGCGTTGTTCGGAGCGCGGGGCTTGGGAAAGGCGTAAAGCCGGTACCGGAAGCCACCACCGCATCGCTGTTGCTATCCTCGCAACCCGCTCCCCATCGCCGCACATTCCATGTCGAACCCCGAATCCCGGCCCTCAGCAGCCGAACGGCTGATCATCCCGGATCCCGCAACCGGAAGCATCGCCTTCATCGGCGGCGGCAACATGGCGCGCAGCCTGATCGGCGGGCTGATCGCGCGCGGCGCGGCGCCTGCGTCGATCCGCGTGTCCGAGCCTTCCGAAGCCGCGCGAACGGGGCTGGCCGCGGATTTCGGCGTGGCCGCGTTCGCGGACAATGCGGAAGCCGTGCGCGGCGCGGAACTGGTGGTATTCGCGGTGAAGCCGCAGGTGATGAAACCGGTGTGCGAGGCATTGGCGACAGCGTTCCCCAAACCTGCGGTGGCGCTTTCGATCGCGGCGGGCATCACCAGCACGCAACTCGATCAATGGCTCGGCGGCGGGCGTGCCGTGGTGCGTACGATGCCGAACACGCCGGCACTGCTGGGCGCGGGCGCGACGGGATTGTTCGCCAATGCGCGCACCGATGCGAACCAGCGCACCCTGGCGCAGGCCGCGATGGGCGCGGTCGGCGTCACCGCCTGGATCGACGATGAGGCGCTGATGGATACCGTCACCGCCGTTTCCGGCAGCGGCCCGGCCTATTTCTTCCTGTTGGCCGGGCCTTGCAGGCCGCCGCGATTGCGCAAGGGTTGCCGCCGGAAGCAGCGCGCGCGCTGGTGGTGCAGACCTGCGCCGGAGCGGGTCGGATGCTGGCCGAATCGGGCGAGGAAGCGGCCACGCTGCGGCAGCGCGTCACCTCGCCCGGCGGTACCACGCAGGCGGCGCTGGAATCCTTCGCCGCATCCGGTTTCGCGGGCATCGTGGCGAACGCCGTGGCCGCCGCCACGCGGCGCGGTGCGGAACTCGCGGCCAAGGCAGGCGACTGACATGCCCTATCTCGCCAATGCCGGCACGATTCTCGTGCAGGTGCTGTTCGGTCTGGCCGCGTGGGTGTTCGCACTGCGCGTGCTGCTGCAATGGGTCGGGGCGAACTTCAACAACCCGATCTGCCAGGCGCTCTACCGGTTCACCAATCCGGTGCTGATGCCGCTGCGGCGGGTACTCAAGCCCTGGCGGCGCATCGACTTTGCCGGCGTGCTGGCGGTTTTCCTGATCCAGTGGCTGAAGGTGTGGCTGCTGCTGGCGCTCGGCGGAGTTGCGACAGGCTTGGCCGCGACACTGGTGCTGGGCGTGGCGGAAACGCTCTCGATGCTGCTGGTGATGTATCTGGTCTTCATCCTGATCCGCTCGATCCTGAGCTGGGTCGGCCCCAGCCCACGGCATCCGGCGGTGCCGCTGCTGATCCAGCTCACCGAGCCGGTACTGCGCCCACTGCGCCGGCTGCTGCCGGCGATGGGCGGCTTCGATCTTTCGCCGCTGCTGGCGCTGCTCGCGATCCTGCTCGCGCGAGCGCTGATCGTCGCACCGCTGCTGGATTGGGGCGCGACGCTGGCACGCTGATCTTCATTCCCACCACAGCCTTCACGCATCCGAGGAATCTCCATGCTCAATCGCATCGAACACGACGACGGCATCCTGGAACTCAACCTGGCGCGCGCGCCGGTCAATGCCTTGAACCTGGAACTGCTCGCCGCGCTCCGGGAAGCGGTCGAAGCCGCGCCTGCGCAGGGGGCGAAGGCGCTGGTGCTGTCCGGCTCGCCGGGCGTGTTTTCCGCAGGGCTGGATCTGATCTGGCTGCTGCAACAGGGCGATGCCGCGCTGGAAGCGACCTGGCGTGCGTTCTTCGGCTGCTGCCAGGCGTTCGCGACTTCGCCACTGATGTCGGTCTCGGCGATCACCGGCCACGCGCCCGCCGGCGGCGCGGTGATCGCGATCCACTGCGACTACCGCGTGATGGCGCGCGGCCCGTTCCGGCTCGGCTTGAACGAAGTGCAGGTCGGGCTGGTGGTGCCCGAAGCGATCCTGTACACGCTGCGCCGCCTGGTCGGCACGCGCCACGCCGAACGCCTGGCGATCGCGGGCAGGATGGTCGAGGCCGAAGAAGCCGTCGCGATCGGGCTGGTGGACGAACTGGCCGAACCGGATCAGGTGCTGGCGCGTTCGCTGCAATGGCTGCGCGAACACCTCGCCCTGCCCGGCTACGCGATGCGCGAAACACGCCGCCTGGCCCGCGCCGATCTCATCGAGGTGGTTCACGACCCCCGCAAGATGGATATTTCCGCCTTCATCGCCATCTGGAACCGCGAAGACACCCAGGCCGCACTGCGCGCGGCGGTGGCGCGGTTCGCGGGGAAGAAGTAGCGCTCACCCCGGATACCGCGCCCACAACTCATCCCGGAATCTCCGATCCGTCTCCTTGCGTGCCTTGTCGTAGAACGGATCGGGCACCACCTGGCTCGGCGGCAGAACCGAACCCCAGGTCTTGCCCCAAACCAGCAGGCAGGCATCGCGTTCGATCAGCGTCTTGGCGTCAATCGGGATGGGCGCGCCGTAACCTGCCGTATTGACCGCATCCACGCGCAATTCGTAATCGAAGATCCGCTCCAACGCCGAATCCAGATCGACCATGCGAACCTCGCGCGGCAAGGTTCGCCAGCGCCGCGTATCGGCATCGGGCGTCACCTTGTTCGACACAGCCTTGATGCCCGCGCCCACCACCATCGCGCCCAAGCCCCAAAGCGTGCCGGTATCGCTGAAGTTTTCGAACGAGGAAAGCAGGGTCGTGGCCTCCCCCAGTGCCTGCGTCAGTTCGCCGGCATCGGCCAGGTTGTCCTTGAACACGGCCTTGCCTTTCAGCAAGGCATCCACTGGCCTGCCGCCGCGCGTCGTGGCCTGGAAATGCACGTCGCCCAGCGCGAACAGATCAAGCTCGACAGGCGCGATTTCCCCGCCCGCATCCTCCACTGCGGCGCGAACGCGCACGTCCTTGTTGGCGCTCTCCAGGAAGAACACGATTTCCCTGTTGCGCCCAGCGGGCACCTTCACCGGCCCCACGCCGGTTTCCAACAACAGCAGCGAACGCGGAACGCCCACACCGGAAAGGCGCGCATCCTCCTGCGCTGCGACCGCCACCAGTTCCTTCGCCCGCGCTTCGTTACCATCACAGCGCGAGGCCCACGCGGCGAGGAAGCTCATCATCCCGAAGTCGCCGCGAAAACGCTCCTCTTCGGCGTAGGTGTCCTGCAAGGACGCATTGAGAAATGCGGCGCGCGCGTTCTGGAAATCCCCGGCGCGGGCGAACAACAGGCCGCGGTAGTAGAACAGCATCGCCCGTTCGTAAGGCTCGCCCTTGAAATCCTTGAGCGATTCGGTCTTGAACTTCGAGCGCGCCCGCCGGGTGTTTTCGTCGCCGACGTAGAACCGTTCCACGCGTCCGATGGCATCGTCGAACAGGCGCTCGGCCAGTCGGTATTCGCCCAACTGGAACGCCGCCGCGCCGGTTTCCATCAGGTTCATCACCGCATTGCGCTCGCCATCGGCGTACAGCTTGGCGAAGAACGGGCGCAGGCGTTCGGGCTTGTTCGCAGCGAACTTCGCCACGCCATCCTCCGCCGCGACGGCGACAGCGCCGAACGCGAACAGCACCGCAAGCCCAAGGCCGCGAATCAACTGCGGCATCGGCATCAGCGATACATCACATCGTCGGCACCGGCGCGCTCGAACTCGTAGATGCCTTCCCACACCAGGATGCCGGTTTCAAGGTCGATCATTGCGAAGGTGATCTGGGTGTAACGCTGAATCCTTCCGGCGCGGTCACGGCTATCAAGCGTGGCGATCCTGCCGCCGAGCCGGAAGTCGGCTCCGGCCTGCCCCTGAGTCAGGCCAGTCGTGCCGATGTCGGTGACGCCTTCGCGCTTGAGTTCGCGTTCCTGCGCCACGGCGCGCGCGTATTCGCGCCCGACGAACACCAGTCGCCCGGAACTGGAGCGGTTCAGATTGATGCGCAAACGATCCGTGATGAGGTTCTTATTGATGATGTTGGAGCTGTCGTTCTCGAAATAGGCCGAGTCGATGATGACGCGCGGCGGTGTGGCGCGCCCGGCCAGCGTGGCGTTGCCGAGCATGTCGCGCACCATGCGATCGGTCACGGCGATGACATCCTGCGATTCGATGCCCACGCCGGCCACCGGCCCGCGTTCGGCAGGATCGATGTCGCGCACGGAAGCCGCCGGGACTTGCGGCGTCTGCGATTTCACCGGCGTGGAACCGCACCCGGCAAGGCCCAGCATCGCGCCGATCAACCCGATTCCGATGTACTTGGTTTTCATGTCCTTGTCTCCCAGGGTGTTGGTTTCAGTCGCCCGGTGGCGAGCGCACTTCGATCAGGAAGCTGCCGACGCCATCCACTGCCATCGAGCGTTCCGAATAGTTCGCCATCGAGCCAGCCGGGACGAACACGCGCTGCCACGCGCTTGGTTCCTCGACACTGCCTCCATCGAGCCGGAAGAAGCTGCTGCGCACCTGGATCGTCTGCTGCTGTGGCTGGCAATTCACGAAGCGCGCCGAAACCTCGACCGTGCCCGCTGGCGTCCGGCTCGCGCCCAGGTGATGGATGGCGATGCGGTTGGCCACGTCCTGCGAGCCGAACAACACGGAATTGAGTGGAATCGGCGCGACCCGCACGCCATAGCTTTCCCCGACCAGCGCCATGCCGCCGCCACGCTCCCAGGTGGTCGGCTCCTTGCAAGTGATCGTCGGCCCGACCGAGGCACAGGACGCCAACAGCGAGGCCAATGCCGCGAGCACGAAACAACGGATGCGATGGATGCTTGCCATGTCTTTCTCCAGAAGTTCCCGAAATCCGCATAAACCTGCTCTGATCCGCAATGCCGAAAAGGAAGGCGCCGCACCCGGCGATCCAATTGAAGGCCGGAATCAGTACTTTGCGTGTACCCGCACGACCTCGAACAGGCGAGGGACGATCAAGTTGAATTGCGGAATCCCACTTGGGATTCCCGCGCCCAGCGCCTCCGCATCCGGGTAGGTGGCGTTCGGCCCATGAGGAATGAACGGAACGACTTTCGCCGGCCGGTTCTTCTCATTGGCGGCAAAGAACCTGCAAAGACGTTGCTTTACTTCGGAGATGTTCTGCCCCCTGTCTCCGAGCAAATCTTCGACATCTTTTCCCTGTGGCGAGGCGTATCCGCCCGACCATCGGGTCGAACCCCGCAACTGGATGTCTTCGGGCCTCAACGCCTGCCCTCGCACAAGCGCAAGGATGGCGCAACCGTTGGCGAGCCGCCCCGCGCCATATCCCACCCGCCTTTCAAGCTCGGTTCCACTCCACTGATCGACGAAACCGAGCATGGTGATGTTGCCTTTCATCGTCACGAATTGCCCAGGCGACAGCATGTGTTTCTCCTTTCAGAACCAACCCGTTTTTCACGAAACCCCGGGGGATCGTTCCGCTACAAACGTTGCCCCAGCGCGGAAAGCGTGTCGAGCGCAAGCTGCTTACCCACGCTTTCCATCGTGGACGGCTCGGCCCGACCGCGCACGAAGCCGCGTTCGCCCGCAACGAAAGGGCGCGGCCTGTCCGTATCCGCCGAGCGCCCAAGGGAAACGGTGCGAACCAGGATTGCCCCGCTGCGGGTGTCGGTGACGCTGATGCGGAAGGCCAGACCCAACTCGCCCTTGGCATCGGGCGCAGGCACCACTTCGATCACCCAATCCGCCGCCTGCGCCAGGGCGCGCGCTTCCACCAGTGGCTGCTCGCTGGGAGAAGACACATTGCCCTTGGCCTGCATCAGGCGCATCGCGACATTACGATCCACCAGACGCACGCCCGCGTTCTGCAAGGCCGCCGTGTAGCTGGATTCCAGCGCCCAATCGTCGCGCACGCCCACGCCGCGCGGCCGTGCGCCACCGTCGATGCGGCGCGTGCTCTGGTGACTGTCGCGCTCGCGGGTCTCGATGCTGCCTTGCGTCACCGCGCCCGCCGCGCCATTGACGCCGCGCACTTCCGCCGCCGCCGCGCCGGCGGTGCGTTCGGTGACCGTGCGCGAATGCTGCATGGTCTCGAACTGAGCGCCGACTTCATCATCCACCACGCGATTCCAGAACAGCACCGCGCGCGGACGGCCCGCAGCCGCGTAGCGCTTGCCGAAATCGCCAGCCCTTGCCACCTCCACCGATGGTGCAGCGGACGGCGGCGACAGCGTTTGTGGCATATCGCTGCGAAAGGCCGATGCGTCGATCTGCGGTTTCGTTACCCCCGTAACCGGCGGCACTGCCGGATTCGCCTCCGCCACTGACACATCCGTCGGCTTCGCGCGGGGCGCAGGCGTTGCTGCCGCAGGAACGGGCGTGACCGCTGGCACATTCATCGCCACGGCAACGGGCGCAGCAGCAGGCACATTCCACGTCGATGACGCAGCATCCACGGGCCGGGCGGCGACAGAAGCCGCCACTGTCGCAGGAGCCGACCCGAACGCAGGCGTCGAATCGGCATCGGCCATCGTGGCCTCCGGCGGCGCTTCAAACGAAGGCAACACCGTCGAACCTGCGCTCTGCCCAGTCATCGTTGCCCCTGTCGCGGCAGGCAGTTGACCCGGTGCGGACGCCGCATTTTCCCGCGTCATCATCAGCGCGGTCGAAACCGCCGCGATGGCGGCGCACGCCAGCGACGCCCAAAGCACCGCGCCTGCCCTGCCACGCCGCGCCGGCTGCGGCGTGCGCTCGGCCACAACCGCGGCTTTCGGAACATCGAACGGCAGGGTCGCCCCACGCGAATGTGTCGCTGGCGGTGGAACGAAGGTCGCATCCAGGTTTCCCTCGCGCACCGCCAACGCCCGTGCCCGTTCCGCAAAAGTGCGCGCCAGCGGCACGCGCCGATCGCGATCCTTCGCCAGCGCCCAGCGCAGGAAATCCACGACATCGGCATTCAAGTGGGAAAGGTTCTGCCAATCCTCGAACGGATCGCTGTGCAGGATCTGATACACCAGCGCCGTCACGGTGTCGGCGGGGAACGGCCTGTGCCCGGCGAGCATCTCGAACAGCACGATGCCGAGCGAAAAAAGATCAGCGCGGCCATCGAGCGCACCGCCCTGCACCTGCTCGGGCGCCATGTAGGCCGGGCTTCCGACCAGCATCCCGGTACGCGTCATCGCCACCTGTTCCCCGATGGCCTTGGCGATGCCGAAATCGCTGACCTTGACCTTGCCATCGCATGTCATCAACAAGTTGGCGGGTTTGATGTCTCGATGCACGATGCCCGCTGCGTGCGCCACGCCCAGCGCGTCGGCCACCGATGTTGCGATCCGCAATGCCTGTCCGGGGTCGAACCGCGGGCCGCACGCCATCCGCTGCGCCAGAGATTCGCCCTCGACCAGTTCCATCACGACATAAAGCACCTGCCCTTCCTGCTCCACGTCGTAGATCGCAACGATGCCCGGATCGTTGAGGGTCGCGGCGACCTGCGCCTCGCGCTCCAGCCGGTTGGCCAGATCATCGCGTTCCACATCGCTGCCGGTGGAAGCGATGGTCTTGATCGCCACCTCGCGCTTGAGCCGCGTATCGCGCGCCCGATACACCGCGCCCATCGCGCCCCGGCCGATTTCGCCGAGAAGTTCGTAACGCCCGATTCGAGTACCTGGTTTCATGACGCGCCTGCTCCCTGCAAGGCCGACAACGGTTCCACGCGCGAGGCGCGCCACGCCGGGAACACACCGAACACCACACCTGCCACGCTGGCTGAAACCAACGGCAGTACCACCACCGCCACGCCCAGGCTCACCGCCACGCCGGCGAACATGGCCAGCAACAGGCCCGACAGCCCCAGGGCCACACCCACCGCGCCGCCCAGGAGGCAGATCGCGACGGCTTCCAGAAGGAATTGCGCCAGGATCGCGGCCTGGCTCGCGCCCACCGCGCGCCGCAGGCCGATTTCCGGCTGGCGTTCGCCCACGGTCGCCAGCATCAGGTTCATCACGCCGAACCCGGCCACCAGCAGCAGCGCCAATCCGAACGCCAGTTGCAGCCGTTCCAGCAGCGAGCGCGCGGCCATCGCGCGGCGCACCTGCGCGGCGGGAGAAATGACATCGACCGAGCCTTCCAACCCCAGCGCCTTCAATGTCCGCGACAACCAGACCGGCGCGTTTTCCGCAGCCTTCGCATCGGCGAATCCGATGATCGCCTCGGAAAGTCGCGCCTGCGCCAACGGCTTACCCTGCGCATCGGCCACGCGCGGCAGCGCGACCAGCGCCAGACGCATCGTGTCCTGCGGCAAGGCCAATGCCAGCCGCAAGGTGCCCACGTCGCCCGCGCGCAGGATGCCGGTCACGGCGCACGCGCCCGATGGCGTCTGCACCACGCCGCCCAGCCTCATGCGTTCGGCCTGCGCCCATTCCCACGGAATCACGCACATCAGTTGCGCATCGTGCATGTCGGCATCGCCGATCAGGCGCCCTTCGGCCACGCCGATGTCCAGCACTTTATGCAGCACAGGCGTCACACCCACCAGCAGGGGCTGCCCCGCAAGTCGCGCAATCGGTGCGATGCGCGCATCGTCCAATGCCACCGCCAGCGCGGAAACCTGCGCCTGCGTCAGCCAATGCGCCAGTTCGCGCCCTGCCGCATCGCCCGCCGATGTGGCGCGCAGATACACGTTGGCAAGCCCCATGCCTTCCAGTTGCTCAACCACACCGCGCTTGGCGGCCTCGCCCACGGAGAGCGCGATCAGACAACCGGCTACGCCCAGCGCCACGCCCGAAAGCGCCAGCGCACTACGCAATTTCTGTTGCCACAACGCCGCCAGAACCCACACCAGGATGGCGTGCGGACGGGCGCGCAGCGCGTGCAAGGCGTTCTCGAACTTCACGACACGCACCTGCCATCCACCAGCCGCAGCGCACGCTGCGCGCGCGAGGCAGCCACCGGATCGTGCGTCACCAGCAGCACCGCCGTGCCCTGATCGGCCAATGCCGCGAGCAGATCGAGAATGCCATCGGCAGTTTTCCGATCCAGATTGCCGGTCGGCTCGTCCGCCAGCACGAGATCGGGCGAAGCCACCAGCGCGCGGGCGATCGCCACGCGCTGCATTTCCCCGCCGGAAAGCTGCGCTGGGCGATGCGCGCGGCGATGCCCCAAGCCCACCCGTTCGATGGCCTGCGCGGTGCGCCGCGCATGGCTTTCCGCCGCGATGTCCGGACGATAGCCCAGCGGCAAGCGCACGTTCTGCTCCACGCTCAAATACGGCAGCAGATGGAACTGCTGGAACACGAAGCCCAGATGCCGCGCACGCAATTCGCTGCGCCTGGCATCGTCGGCTTCATGCACGGGCTGGCCTTTCAGCACGATGGAACCGGCGTCGGGCCGATGCAGGCAGCCCAGCAAACCCAGCAGTGTGGATTTGCCCGAACCCGATGGCCCCGTCAGCGCCACGAACTCACCGGCTTGGATGCTGCACGAAAGGCCGTCCAGCACCGGGATTGCCTGCCCACCGTGCAGGTAACGCTTGCTCACGCCGCTGACCGAAAGCAAGGTCATCGCGCTTTCTCCGGCGGCGCCAGCAACAAGCGCGTGCCGCTCGGCGGGCCGCGCAGCACCTGCGCCCATTGGTCATTCGCACGCCCCAGCAACACGATCTCGCGCCGCGCCCCCTTTCCAGCAGGCACATACACCACGGCCTGCCCGCCATCGCGATGCACCGCGGCCAGCGGCACGGTCGGCCCGGCGGGCAAGGCATCCACCGCGATGTCGCCGCGCGCCGTCATGCCGGGGCGCAACTCGTGCGGCGCATCGTCCAGCGTCAGATCCACCTTGAAGCGCTTGCCGTTGCCGCCATCGTTCGCGGCCATCGCGCCGATGCGCGAGAGCTTCGCCGCCAGCGAAAGATCGGGATAGGCATCCACCCGCACGCGCGCCGCCATGCCCTCCTGCAACAGGTGCAGCGCGCTTTCCGGCACGTCGCTGCGCACGATCAGGCGGGAAAGATCGGGCAGGTACGCAATGGGCTGGCTTTCGATCACGCTGTCGCCCACGCGCGGCTTGCGCATCGCGCCGTCGCGGAAGGCATCGGCCAGCACCACGATCCCGGCGAACGGGGCGCGCAGTTCGGTTTGCGCAAGCGACTCGCGCTGTTGCGCCAGTTGCTGTTCCACGCTGGCCAGATCGGCCTTGGCCTTGTTGTGGTCGATGATGGCGCGCGCAATCTTGAACGCCGCCTCACGCTTCTTGCCCTGCAAGCCGCCCTCGGCGCGCACCTGTTCGTCGCGCAGTTCGTCCAGCTTGCGTTGCGCCACGTCCAGTTCGCCCGCAAGACTCGCATGTGCATCGGTCAACTGGCGCAATTCCGCGATGAAACCCTCGTGCCGCGCCACCTCGCCACGCGCCTTGGCGATGTCGAACTGCGCGCTTTGCACCAGCGCATCGGCGGAATCCTGCTCCCAGTCGCGCAGTTGCGCCGTGGCCGCCAGCGCGGCTTCGCGCGCATTGCGCTCCTGGAGCAACCGTTCGATTTCCGCTTCGATGCCGGAAGCATCGAAGCGCGCGATGAAGTCGCCCTTCTGCACCAGCGCGCCATCTTCGGCCAGCGCCACCAGCACCACGGATTTGCCGCGCAACCTGGAGACCAGGGTTTCGGCCTGCAGCGCATCCACGCTGCCGAAGAACGGCAGGGTCACGTCCAGCGGCTGCTCGCGGATTTCCACCATCGGCCCGGCATTGGCGGAAGGCCCGCGAGGCCAGAACACGGCGGCCAGCACCGCACAGACCAGCGCCAGCGCGGTAACCAGACGCTTGTTGCGCGGCAGCGTCATGGCGCGGTTGCTCCACTGCCGGAAGGCGCTTCGACATCCACCCCCAGCACCTCCCAAGCCGCGAACACCGCCAGCGCATGGTCGTAACGCGCATCCACCCATTGCAGGTCGATACGCTGCCACGCATCTTCGGCATCCACCAGTTCGCGCGCTTGCGTCAGCCCATGCGTCAGTTTCAGGCGCGCCAGCCGCACCCGGCTTTCGGCGTCCTCGCGCAACTGGCGCAGCAGTTCCACCCGCTCCTTCGCGCGTTCCACCGCATCCAGCGCCAGCCGCAGGCGGGAATTGAGCGTGCGACGGAACTCGTCCTCGCGCAGTTCCAGTTCCTCCAGTTGCAGGCGCGCGCGTTCCAGATCGAGCTTCGCGCGGCGGCGGTCGTTGCCGAGTGCGCCGCGCAGGCCCACGCTCCATTGGCCGTCGCGGTTCAGTTGCGCGCCCTCGCCGCTGGATTCGATCACGTTCACCTGCGAATAGCCGAACACCAAGTCCAGTTGCGGCTTGAGGTTCTGTTCGGCCTGTTCGATGGCGCGCTGCGCGGCGATGCGATCCAGTTCCAGCGCCTGGGTGTCGGGATGCCCGCGCAACGCGGCGTCCAGATCGCGCGAGGACGCATCGAAGGCCAGATCCAGCGGTGGCGGTGCGATGTCGCACGCCGTGGATGGCGCGATCTGCAAGGCGATCAGCAGCGCCTCGTACAGGGATTTTTCCAGTTCCTCAAAGCGCTGCGCCTGCTCCTGCGCCTGCTTCAGTTGCAATTGAGTATTCAGGCGTTCCCCCGTATCGCCCAGCCCGGCGCGCTGCCGGGCCTGCGCCAGCAGCACATCCGGTTGCAGGCGTTCCACACTGCGAAATCCCACCTCGCGCCGCTCGCGGCTGCGGGCGTAGCCGTAATACGCCTGCACGATGGCCGAACGGGTGGTGCGGCGGGCCTGTTCCACCGCCAGTTCCGCGCGCTGCGCATCGTCCTGCGCCTGCTCGATGGCCTCGCGTACCGGCGAGCGCCCGAAACCCCGGCCCAAAGGCTGCTCGAATTGCCCGGCGAAACGCGACAGCCGCCGCTCATCCACCTGCGAGAACACCGGCCCCGCGGAAATGCGGCTGCCCCACGGGGCTGTCCAGGAAGCGGGAAAACTCAAATCCACGGTATTGGCCGAAACCCCGTAATCCCCGCGCACCGTGCTGGTGGAAAGCGACGGCGACCATTGCGGCCAGCGCTGGCGCTGCGAAAGCGCCAGCGATTGGTCGGAAAGGGATTGCCGGGAATGGGCAAGGTGCATGGCGGGATGGTGGCTGGCCGATTGGTTCAGGGCGGCATCCAGGGTGAGATGGCAGGTGGCGGTTTCATTTCCGGCCGCTGCCGCCATGACCGGCAGAAGCAGGATCGAAAGCAATAATCCACCACCAAAGCCATAGCCCATTTTTCAAATTTTCCCGATGGAAGACCATTCACGACGATAAATCCCATAGGTTGGCGGTGACCCCGGACTTGATCCGGGGGAACCCCAACAATGGGAGGTTCGATATATCGCAGCGTTGCGGTTCGCGTTGCTCACCGCAACCTATGACCCTATGATCCTTGCCCCTTGACCATCAACGTCGATTCACCGAAGCCGAGAAGCTTTCAATTTCATAGCGCACTCCATTTATTTGACAATCATTCACTTGATTAAGCGTCTGCTGTATATAGTTATATTGGAAAATACACCAATTCCCAGCCCCATAAGAAGCAGCCTGATTTGGAACCGTCAACTGAATGACTGATCCTGAAATAACGGCACATGAGGGGTCGTAGTTAGATACACTGCAATTCATTCCAGCCATGGACGATTGTCGCGCAATTCCACCAGGAGTTATTGAAGTTGGAGTTCCAGCGCAAGATGACGAAACGCACTCCCCTCCCGAAATCGACCACTGTCCCTGGAGAGTCTGCCCAGATGTTGATCTAGCGGTATAACTCCCACTGGCAGACCACGTTCCGCTCGAAGTTCCTCCCGAGGAGCCCCCATCATCATCCCCGCCACCGCCACCTGCCGCCGCACCCGCTGCCACCGCCAACCCTGCCCCTACATATCCCAGCACTCCCATGCCACCGCTCGCCGCCGAACCGGCCGCGCTGGAAGCCCCGGCACTGGCGGTACTGGAAGCCGCCGCAGCCGCAGGCGTCGCATGTGTCGCCACCACGGTTCCCGCGTTCTGAGCCAGCGCCGCCGAACCCGCAGGCGAACCGGCCAGTTGCGCATTGCGGTAAATCTGCGCGATGCGGCCATACCAGCGCGTGGCGTCGGCGATATTGAAGCGCGTCCCGGTAAAGCTCCTAGGCGCGGTGGCATCCAGATATTCCGCCGTCACTTCGGCATTCTCGGTGGAAGCCACTTCCTGCCACTGTCCTTCCGCCTCCCCGCCCGGCGTCAACACGAACACCTGGGTTTTCCATACCTCGTTACTGCCATTCACTACCAGCAACTGGTATTCGATCTGGCTCACCGCCGCATCCGGCGCGGGAATCCGGCCCAGATACCGTTCGCCATCCGAGCGCAGTGGGCTGTAGGCGAATTCCTCGTCCAGATCGCCCCGGAAATACAGGCGCGCCTCGCTGATGCCGGCATCGTCCGCGAGGCTGGCCGATACCCGGATCGCCCCGCCGCCGGGCACGAAGGTTTCCGGCGCGATCACCTCCGCGCTGCCCGCCGCCCATGCCGAGGCGCTCGCCGCCAGCAGCACCGCCATCCGCATCGCGGCCACGATGGCCGAACGCGCCCATGCCACATCGCTACGCGCAAACATATGCATCTCCTTTCTTCTCATGGATAAACTGCTTGTATGTTCTTCAGCTTCGAATGAAAACCATCCCGCACCCGCCGGAAATGAGGCGAATGACGCGAAAAGCCGCTAAGGTATGTGGCGACCCACATGCGCCACGGCGTGCCATCTCCGATCCCTCCTCCCTGTCTCTTCATCCTTCATGCTGCGAGCCGCACCTTCCAATGCCGCGCAAGGCCGCCTCACGATGGCAACCTCGCCTTCGGACATGTCGCGTTGCAACATGCGAACCCTGGCCATTCCCCTGGCTTCATGGAAAGAAAACGTAAAAGAACGGAAAAGCTGGACATCCTCCTACCCGCCGGCCATGACGATGGCCTTCACGAATGTGGCAGCGCCTTATGGCGTGCTTGGTCTGGCCAAGGCCACAAGTGGGTATATGCGATGGGAACCTGGCAATGAGTGAGGAGGCGCTTCCAGCCGGTGCAGAGTTGAACTATCCGCAGGTCTACGCCGAGCTTCGCCAGCTGGCACGGCAGCTGCGTGGAGCGAATGAATGCATCACGCTCAACACCACGACGCTGGTGCACGAAGCCTGGCTGAAAATCGCCGCAGGCAGTGCGACACCCGCATCACACCGGCAATATTTGGGCACGGCCGCGATGGCAATGCGTCAGATACTTACCGACTATGCCCGCTACCGCCATGCAGGGAAACGCGATGTGCGCAAGCAGGTTGCCGCCGAGGAAGTCGATGCCGTCCTGTGCCTCATGGGCGACCCCGACGACGCGCACGAGGCCACTGCCACGCAGCTTCTCGCGCTCAACGGCGCACTCACCCGACTGGAGGCGCTCGAACCGGAATTGGCGCGCTTCGTGGAACTGCGTTTCTATGCCGGCCTCACGCTCAACGAACTGGCGCAACACCGTGGTGTGACGATCCGAACCGCCACACGCACCTGGACACGCGCCCGCGCGCTGTTGAAGCTCTGGCTCGCGGAGGAGGCGTAGCACAGGCCATGCAACTGGATACCGATACCTGGCAGCGCGTTTCCGAACTGTTCGATACCTTGGCCGTGCTGCCGCCTCCCGCGCGTCAGGAGGCGCTAGCGCAGAGTGACCTGACTGCCGCCACCGGCCTCTGGCTGGAACGCCTGCTGGAGGCGCACGATGCCACCGACCCGGTACTGATCGAGCGCACGCTCGAAGGCATCCTCGCCGATCTGGGCACGGCTTCGCAGGCCGCGGGCGGCATCGACGCAGACATCGTCGGGCGGCGTTTCGGCGCGTGGCGAACGACCCGGGAAATCGGCCGTGGCGGCATGGGCGTGGTATTGCTGGCCGAACGCGCCGATGGCCAATATCAAAAGCAGGCAGCGATCAAACTGCTGCCCAACCGGGGCCGATCCGACGACGACCTACGCACGGAAATCCGGCTGCTGGCGCGGCTGGAGCACCCTGACATCGCGCGACTGCTGGATGGCGGCATCGCCGATGACGGCTTGGCCTGGCTGGTGATGGAGCACGTGGATGGCCAGCCCATCGACCTTCATTGTCGCGATGTGAACCTGCCGCTGCGCGAACGCATCGCCCTGCTGGCGCGGGTGGCGCGGGCCGTGGGTTACAGCCACCGGCAACTGGTGGTGCATCGGGACATCAAGCCATCCAACATCCTGATCACGCGCGATGGCGACTTTGCGAAACTGGTGGATTTCGGCATCGGCGCGCGCTTGCCCGATGAAACTGATGCTCAGGAACCGCTGGCCATTCTCGCGCGCTGCACTCCCGGCTACGCCTCGCCCGAACAGGTGGCCGGGCAAGCGCCGGCCATTTCCGACGATGTGTTTTCGCTGGGCGCGGTGCTGTACGAACTGGTGTCCGGAAAGCGCCTGCGCGATGCCACGGCCACCACGCGGCTGGTGTTCGGCCCTCGTCTTCGCGCGGCAAGACCCGAACGCCCGATGCCCGAACCATCCACCGCCGGATTTTCCCGCCACGCGGAACTTCACGCGGTCTGCCGCAAGGCTCTCTCGGCAGATGCGCAACAACGCTATGCCGATGCCGACAGCTTTGCCGCCGATCTGGACAACTGGCTGCATGGCAGGCCCGTATCAGCATACAACGGCGGGCGGGCGTACCGAGCGCGGAAATGGATCGTCCGCAATCGCTGGCCGAGCGCCATCGGCACGGCGGCGGTGCTGGCGCTGCTGGTGGGCAGCGGTGTGGCGCTGTGGCAGGCCGGAGCCGCCCGCCAAGCGGCCACGCGGGCAGAAACCGAACGGGTTCGCGCGATGGCGGCGCTGGCGGAAACCGAGGAAGCGCGACGGCGTGCGGAAACGGTGAGCGATTTCCTGCAAAACCTGTTCCGCGCCGCCGCGCCGCTACGCCCCAACGACCAGCTTCCAAGCACCGAGAAACTTCTGGCCCTGGGTGCCGAGCGCGCCATGGACAAGCGCCTCGGAGAACCGGGCGAGCGCCTGGAGATGCTGCTGGCGATCGCCGAGGTGCATCTGGGTTATGGCCATTGGGAAACCGCCGAACCCCTGCTGGAAGCCGCCCTGGCGCTGGCGCGCGAGCGCCGCAATGAGCGGCCCGCAAACCTCGCCCGCATCCTGTACGCCCAAGCCGGCATGGCGATAGGCCGACGACAATACGATCAGGCCGGGGCCATGTTGCTCGAAGCCGAAGCCCTGCTCCCCGATCCACAGGCCGACTGGAATACGCATGTCGGAATCCGCTCGGCCCGTGGCTTCGTGGAGGCGGTGGCCGCCAACTACACGCAGGCGCTGGAACTGCTCGAACCCTTGCACGCGCAGGTGATGAGGCGCGACGATACCCCCATCCAATTGCGCAGCCGGCTGATGAGTCACCTGGCTCTGGTTCACAAGGACATCGGCAACCTGGACAAGGCGGCCGAGCTGTACCGGAGCATTGATGTCCTGCTGCGGGAAATGCTGGGCGAGGAACACCGGGACGTTGCGTCCAATCTGCTCAATACCGGATTGCTCGAATACAACCGCGGCCACTTTGCCGACGCCGAGACGCTGCTGCTGGAATCGATTGCGCTTTTTGACCGCATTCTGCCGGAAGAACCTTTCGGCATGCGTGCCTTCGCGCGCCGCATGCTGGCCTACAGCCGGGTGCAGCAAGGCCGGTTCGATCAGGGCTGGGGCAATGTGGTGGCAGGCATCGAGGAGTCGTCGCAGGCCTATGGCATCGCGCCGGAACAACTGCCCTGGGAATTGCTGGATCGCGGCTGGATGCAAGCGCGGATATTCGGCCGCCTGGCGGAAGCGCAGACCCAGTTCGCCCGGATGATGACGCTGGCGCGCGAACGCGGCGAAGAAGGTGCGTTGTACTGGACATGGGCTGCGACGATGCAGGCCTGGACGCTTTGCGAAGCCGGACGCGGCGAGGACGGCAGCACCTTGCTGGCCGAACTGGATGCGCGCCTGGGAGAAAATCCGCCCACGGGTTTCCAGTTGCGCGCCGATCTGCATGAGGCACGGGGCAATTGCCTGTATCGAACCGGACAACATGCGCTGGCTCTGATCCAGATCGAGCAGGCGCTGGCCGCCAGCGGCGCACGGGCGCGGGCGGTGGAGCGCGCCGCCTGCCATACCCTCCGGGCGCGCAGCTTGGCGGCGCTCGATCGCCCCGAAGAAGCGGCCGAGGCGCTCGAACAAGCCGAACGGGTGTTTCTGGAACTGGACTTGCCCCAGCACCCCCATCTCGCACGCATCGAAGCCGTGCGGCGGGAGATGTTTGCGGAGTCGGCGCTTCACTTCCGAGAAGGCGTCACTCCTTAACCCCCCCCTTTTCAAGGTGTTTTCCGAGCGATCTCGATGACACATGCAGCCGCCGCATGCGCGCGCGCGACACTGCCATCCACAAACCTTTGAATACCTTGGGTTTCGGGGCACGTTGCCACTGACCAGTTGACGGGGTTTGGCGTGAGCTTGCCGGGTATCCTGCGCACCCATGATCCATCTTCATCCCTCCGGCGCTAGCCGCGCCGTCTCTCTCTCCCGCCAGCGGGAGAGAGAGAACAGCGTGTAGCACGTAACCCGGACAAGGCCGAAGAGCCTGCCTCGGACATGATCAGGGGCCGCACCCGGGAGCTGCCTTGGGCGAAGGCGGAAGAACCCGAGTGCGCTGCGCTTACTCGGGCTACTGAACCGCCAGTTGCGCCAGCCGCCGCAAGGCGACCGATACCGTGGCGTAGTCCATTTCCCGCAGGTTGCGCATTTCCGCGAACATGCTCTGCGCGAAACGCAGGCCGGCGTCGTCGCGGGCGATCCAGGCGGCGACGCGCTGATCGGCATCGCCTTCCCCGGAACGCAGCACCTGCGCCACCAGCGTGCTGTTCTGCGATTGCAGCTCATCCTTGAGCGAACCGCGCGCCAGGGCGTGCCAGCGGCCTTCGACCGGCAGGGCGTCGATCTTCTGCGACAGCCACGACAGGCTCAACGCATCGCCCAGGCCGAACCAGGCGCGTGCCACGTCCAGCACGTCCAAGCCGTTGTCGAGCGCGACGGCGATGATGTCCAGCGCGCCTTCCAGGAACGGCAAGGCCGCCAGGTGCGCCGCCACTTCCTGCGGGAATCCGGCATCCATCCAGTTCGCCCGTGCGTCGGCATAGGCGGTGCGGCCCGCATCGTCCAGCACGCTGGCGATGCCGTCGCGCAACGCGAGGAAACCGTCGCCGTAGCGATTCAGCGAAGCGGCGATGTCCAGCCGCGTGCCGGGCAGGTTCAACAGCCAGCGGGTCATGCCGCGCAACTGGTTCCACATCAGCGAAAGCGCGTCGAGCTGCACGCTTTCCGGCACGGAAAGGTTGAGCGAGTCCAGCGCGCTCCACAGCTGGCGCGCATCGGCCACGACACGGGCGATGGTGTACGCCTTGGCGACCTGCGCCGGCTCCTCGCCGGTGTCTTCGGCCATGCGCAATGCGAAGGTCGCACCCATGCGGTTGATCATCGAATTGGTCACCGCCGTGGCGATGATCTGGCGCTTCAGCGGATGGCGCTCCATGTTTTCCGCGAAACGCTGCTGCAAGGGCTCGGGGAAATAGCGCTGCAGTTCGGACGACAGATACGAATCCTCCGGTACGTCGGATTCGACCAGCTGGTTGAACAGCACGATCTTGGAATAGGACAGCAACACCGAAAGCTCGGGCCGCGTCAGGCCCTGCCCGCGCGCCTTGCGCTCGGCCAGTTCCGCATCGCTGGGCAAATACTCGATGACGCGATCCAGCAGGCCCTGCGACTCCAGCGTCTGGATGAAGTGCTGCTTGGAGCCGAGCCGCGCCACGCTCATGCGCTCCATCACGCTGAGCGCCTGGTTCTGGCGGATGTTGTCCCACAGCACCAGGCGCGCCACTTCGTCGG
>CAZHXV010000025.1:13022-20487 GCA_964536455.1 uncultured Aquimonas sp. | reverse complement strand
CGTCACGCTGCCGGCAGGCAGC
Organism: uncultured Aquimonas sp.; assembly: GCA_964536455.1. Classification (GTDB taxonomy): domain Bacteria; phylum Pseudomonadota; class Gammaproteobacteria; order Xanthomonadales; family Xanthomonadaceae; genus Denitratimonas. Next base: position 20,465 of record CAZHXV010000025.1, on the reverse strand, counting down.
GTGACGGATTCGCCCTGCGGCACCATCACTGCCGGGCAATCGCGTTCGAATTTGACGGGTTCGCTGCTGCGGCTGTACATGCGGGGTACCGGGAAATTCCTTTGCAGGAAGGTTGGGGCGCAAAGGCCGCTATTCTAGCCGGCCCGGTTTCCTTGGCTCTTGAATTTTGGTGAATCGACGGATCGCCCGCCTGATCTTCCATGCCTGCGCCGTGGGCGTGTTCGCGGTTGCCGGCCTGGCGGGCCTGTGGGCGGCGGCGAGCCTGTTCCTGCGCGGCCCCTGCGGTTTCATGGCGGCGGTGGCGGCGGTGGACGTGGCGTTGCTGTTGCGCTTGTCCGCGTTTCCGCCGGGCCGGGCGCGAGCAGTGGCCGGCCTTGGCATCGTGGCGCTGGCGATTCCAGTGGGGCTTTACGTCGCCGCGATCGCCAGCATCGGCCGCGTGATGGGTGCGCTGCCGCACAAGGCGTTCGCGCTCACTTCGCCGGAATTCGCCGTGTTGTGGCTGCGACTCAACCTGGGGTGGGTGGATGCGTTGTGGGTGCTGGCGGGGCTGGCGCTGGCGTGGCGGCTTTCGCGCTGAGGCGCCGCCGGACAGGGCCGGGCTTTCCCTGAATGGAACTACGTTGATGCCACTGCATTGTCGAATCCCTGTCATCTGTGCCGATTAGGTTGCTCGGCTGCATTGGCTTTCAGCGTGGTTGTGCGGATGGACATGGCGGCGGCGGAGTCGGCACGGTGCTTGCGCGGGGTTTGGGGACTGGCGGGGATGTTCGCGGCGATGGTGTTGACGGCCTCGCCTGCGATGGCGGAAACGCTGCGGCTGCACGGCTCCAACACCATCGGCGAGCGCCTTGCGCCGGAACTGGTCGAGGCGTTTCTCGCCGCGAAGGGATGCCTGGGCGTGACGAGCAGCGAGCCTGCCCCGGGCCAGTTGTCGATGGCCGGGGAGGGCTGCGACATCGAGGTCGATCTGCAGCGGCACGGTTCCAGCACCGGCTTCGTGGATCTGTTCGCGGACAAGGCCGATCTGGCGATGGCCTCCAGGCCGGTGACCGCGACCGAGGTCGAGAAGGGCCAGTCGCTCGGCCTGGGCAAGCTGGACGATCCGGAACAGGAACTGGTGGTCGCGCTCGACGGCGTGGCGGTGATCGTGCATCCGGACAATCCGTTGAAGGAGCTGCGCGTGGATCAGGTGCGCGGCCTGTTCGACGGCAGTGTGCGCGATTGGCGCCAGTTCGGCGGACGCGCCGGCGCGGTGCGGGTGCATGCGCGCGACGACGCGTCCGGCACCTACGAGACTTTTCGCACCCTGGTGCTCGGCGCGCATGCGCTGCGTAGCGATGCGGCGCGCTACGAAAGCACGCAGGAGTTGGCGCGGGCGGTGGCGTTGGATCCGAATGCGGTCGGCTTCGTCGGCATCGCGGGCGTGGGCCAGGCGCGCGCGCTCGCCATCGCGGATGCCGGGGTCGCGATGCTGCCGCAGCCGTTCCGGATCGCGGTGGAGGATTACCCGCTGGCGCGTCGGCTGTTCTTCTATCGCGCCAGGGACGCGACGCCGCTGGTGCGCGAATTCGAGCGCTTCGTGCTGTCGTCCGACGGGCAGGTGTTGGCAGAGAAGAGCGGCTTCGTCTCGCAGGACATCCGCGCCTATCCGGACAGCGCGCGCGCCGATGCGCCGGCGGACTACCGCGGGATGGTTGCCGGTGCGGATCGGCTCAGCGTGAACTTCCGCTTCGGGCGCGGCAGCGGCCTGGTGGACAGCAAGACCGGGCGAGGCGTGGAGCGCTTGCGGCAGTTCATGGCGCGGCCGGAAAACCAGGGGCGGCGGTTGCTGCTGCTGGGTTTCGTGGACAGGAACGAAGTCGCGCCGCTGATGGCGCAGGCGCTCAGCAACGACCGCGTCGATTACATCGCCGATCTGCTGGTCGGTCGCGGCATGCCGGTGCGGCTCGCGCGCGGCATGGGTGGCAGCGCGCCGCTGTCCACCGACGATGGCGAGGTCGGGCGCTACCGCAACCGGCGCGTGGAAGTGTGGATCGAGGGCGCGGGTGGTTAGTGCCTCGCGCGAGGCGTAGAGCGGATCCGCTGATCCGAATATGTGTGCCGAGCAAGCTCGGCTCTACCGATCGCGCAGGATCTCGCGCGCCGCATTGCGGCCCGGGTTGCCGCTGACGCCGCCGCCCGGATGCGTGCCGGAGCCGCACAGGTACAGCCCGCGAACCGCGCCGCGATAGTTGCCCTGGCCCAGCAATGGGCGCGCGCTGAACAACTGGTCGGCGCCGAGCGAGCCGTGGAAGATGTCCCCGCCGATCAGGCCGAATTCGTTTTCCAGGTCTTCGGGCGTGAGCGCCTTGTAGCCGAGCACGCTGGCGGAAAAGTTCGGCGCGGCGCGGTTCACCGTGTCGATCATGAGTTTCGCCACGGTGTCGCGGTGCGGCGCCCAGCCACCGGGCATGACCGGGTTGACGTGCTGGCAGAACAGGCTGGCCACGTGCTGGCCGGGCGGGGCGAGGGTGTCGTCCAGCGTCGAGGAGACGACCAGTTCCACCACCGGCTCGCGCGACCAGCCCGGATTGTGCTCGCGGCTTTTCGCATCGAAATAGGCGCGTTCGAAATGCGCGAGCGAATGCCCGATCAGGATGCCGCTCTGGTGATGCGGTTGAAGCTGCGTTCCGGGTGCGGCGGTGAAATCCGGCAGTTCGGACAGCGCCACATTCATGCGGAACGTGCCCGAGCCGCAGCGGTAGCGCTCCATGCGCTGTGCGGTGTCCTCGTCCAGATCGGCGCGATCCACCAGCTTCGTGTAGAGCAGTTTCGGATTGACGTTGGAAACCACGCAGCGCGCGTGGAGCTCGCGCCCATCCTGCAAGGCCACGCCAGTGGCGCGGCCATCCTTCACCAGCACCTTGGCCACCGGCGCATCGGTAAGGAGCGTGACGCCGCGCGCACGGCATTCGGCGGCCATGGCCTGGGTGATCGCACCCATGCCGCCGATGGCGTGGCCCCAGACGCCGGATTTGCCGTTCACCTCGCCAAAAACGTGGTGCAGCAGCACGTAGGCGCTGCCCGGCGTGTAGGGGCTGGCGAAATTGCCGACGATGGAGTCCCAGCCCAGCGCGGCCTTCAGCGGTTCGCTCTCGAACCAGCCATCGAGCAGTTCGCCGGCGGATTTGGCGAACAGGTCGATGAGGTCGCGGCGGCCGCGCATGTCCAGCGATTTCAGCTTCTTCGCCACGCTCGCGGCGGAAAGCCAGTCGGCCAGCACGAAGCGGTCGGAGACGTTCGGCGGGGTCAACGTCATCAGTTCGCGCAGCACTGCGACGATGCGTTCCAGCATGGCGTGGTATTGCGGCAGGCGTGCTGCGTCCTTCGGCCAGCGGCGCGCCAGATCGGCCATGCCCGCTTCGCCGCCGAGCCGCAGCGACGTGCCATCGGGCAGGGGCAGGAAATTCGCGTAGGGCCGCTCCACCACGCGCAGGCCGTGCGAGGCCAGGTTCAGATCGGCGATCACGCGCGGATTCAGCAGGCTTACGGTGTAGCTGGCGGTGGAATTCCTGAAGCCGGGAAAGAACTCTTCTGTCACGCAGGCCCCGCCCAGGATCGGGCGACGTTCCAGAACCGTGACTTTCAGCCCGGAAGCGGCCAGGTAGGCCGCGCACACTAAGCCATTGTGGCCACCGCCAAGGATGATCGCGTCCTGCTGCATGAAATCGGAAGCCCGGGAAAGTTGGGGAAACGAAGCTTAGACCGGATTGCCGAGGAACGACGGATGCTTCATCCGGGAGGCGGTCGAACCTGCGATTGGCCGTATTGGAAAGGCAATCGTTAAGTGGAAGTTAAACGCTGGAACAAGATAATGCGGCCCGCCTCTTCCATCGAGGCTGAATGATGCTAGATTTCAGTTCAATTCATCGATATAAATCGATGAAATAACAACGATACCCGATTGCCCATGTCCGCTTGGTGGTTGTCCCTCATCCCTGTCGCCGTGATTGTTTCCGGTATTCGCCGAGTGCCGGAAGACATGGTGTTCACCGTTCATCGCTTCGGCCGCTTTCTGCGCAACCTCGCGCCCGGCCTGCATTGGACGATCCCGCTTTTCGACCAGATCGCGCACCGGACGCGGATGGTGGGCCATCAGGTGAGCCTGCCGGCGCAGCCGTTGCACGATGGCGCGGCGGCGCAGGCGGCGGTGTACTACCAGATTCTCGAACCGGCGCGGATCGGCAATTCGCTGAACCGGGTGGATGCCCTGGTGCGGGGTGAGGCGCTCGCCTGCCTGGCAGCATTGGCGAACCAGTCTCCGGCGAACGATGCCGCGCACGAACTGGCCGGCGAATTGAAGGCCGAGCTGAACCGTCACCTGGCCGAATTCGGTTTGCTGGTCACGCGCTGCAACCTGCGCCTCACCGCCGCCTGACGTTGCCACGCGACGGCGGGCTGCCGATACTTGGCGGCCCTTCCAGGCTCCGCTTCGCGTGACGCTTCCTTCTTCCCTCGCATCCACGCTCGATGCCGGTCTGGCCGGACTGCGCCTGGCCACGCCCGGCCTGCGCGATGCCCTGCTGGCGTATCTGGCGCTGCTGGTGCAGTGGAACCGCGCCTACAATCTCACCGCGATCCGCGATCCGCAGGAAATGGCGGTGAAACACCTGCTGGATTCGCTTGCAGCGCATCCGTTCGTCGAAGGCCGCATCGCCGACATCGGCACCGGCCCGGGTTTGCCGGGCATTCCACTGGCGCTGGCCAGGCCTGAACTTTCCGTTTCGCTGGTGGAAACCGCCGGCAAGAAGGCGCGCTTCCTGCGCGAAGCGGCGCGCGCCTTGAAGCTGGAAAACGTCCGGGTTCATGCCTGCCGCGCCGAGGATGTGCCCGAAACGGGACAGCATGACGGCCTGATCGCGCGCGCGCTGGCCCCGCTAGACGGTATCCTCTCGCTCGGCGGCCACCTGCTTCGACCAGGTGGCAGGCTGCTGGCGATGAAGGGGCGCGTGCCGGACGAGGAAATCGCGGCACTGCCGGACGGTTACCGTCATCTGGCCACGCACCGGCTGCACGTGCCGGGGCTGGATGCCGAACGCCATCTCGTCATCGTCGAAAAACTCCAATCCGAGAGTGCCTGAATCCATGTCGCGCATCATCGCCGTGGTCAACCAGAAAGGCGGGGTCGGCAAGACCACCACCGCCGTCAACCTTGCCGCCGCGCTGTCGGAAACCGGCCGCCGCGTGCTGCTCGTGGACATGGATCCGCAAGGCAACGCCACGATGGCCTCAGGGCTGGACAAGCGCGAAGCCAACCCTTCCGGCTGCGAAGTGCTGCTCGGCGAGGCGCAGGCCAGGGCCGCGATCCGCGCCACGCCCGGCAAGTTCGATCTGCTGCCGAGCAATACGGATTTGATTGCGGCGGAAATGCAGCTGATGGATTTGCCCGAACGCGAGCGCCGCCTGAAGCAGGCGCTGGAGCCGATCCGGCGCGAGTACCAGTACGTCATCATCGACTGCCCGCCCTCGCTCAGCTTGCTCACGCTCAACGCGCTGGCCGCGGCCGACAGCGTGCTGGTGCCGATGCAGTGCGAATACTTCGCGCTGGAAGGCATCGCCTCGCTCACCGACACGATGGACGCGGTGAGGCGCCGGCTCAATCCGAACCTGGAGATCGAAGGCATCGTGCGCACCATGTACGACATCCGCAACAACCTCGCCAACGCGGTTTCCGCCGAATTGCAGCGCCACTTCGGCGACAAGGTCTATCGCACCGTGATCCCGCGCAACGTGCGCCTGGCCGAGGCGCCCAGCCACGGCCAGAGCATCGTCGAATACGACCGTGCCAGCCGCGGCGGCGTGGCTTACCTGGGGTTGGCGGGGGAAATCATCGGTCGCGAGCGCGGTCATGCCGCGGCCCTCGGAGCCGCGCACTGATGGCCACCAAGAAACCTGCCCTGGGCCGTGGCCTTTCCAGCCTGATCCGCGAAACCGTGGCGCAGGCCGCCGTCGGCGACGAGGCGCAGCCCGCTGAACGTCTGCGCACCTTGCCGATCGAAAAGCTGCAACCGGGCAAGTACCAGCCGCGCAGCCACATGGATTCGGACAAGCTGGCCGAACTGGCCGAATCCATCAAGGCGCAGGGCTTGATCCAGCCCATCGTGGTGCGCGCCGTCGGCGCGGATCGCTACGAGATCATCGCCGGCGAACGGCGCTGGCGCGCCGCGCAACTGGCGGCGCTGCGCGACGTGCCGGTGGTGATCCGCGAGATCGAGGATTCCACCGCATTGGCGATGGCGCTGATCGAGAACATCCAGCGCGAGGACTTGAACCCGCTGGAGGAAGCCCTCGCCCTGCAACGCCTGATCGACGAATTCGAACTCACCCACCAGCAGGCCGCCGAAGCCGTGGGCCGTTCGCGCGCGGCGGTGAGCAACCTGCTGCGGTTGCTGGAATTGCCCGAAGCGATCCGTGGCCTGGTGGAACGCCGTGAGCTGGAAATGGGCCACGCCCGGGCGCTGCTCACGCTGCCTGCCGCGCAGGCGCTGGCGCTGGCGCAGCAGGCCGCCGCCGAGCAATGGAGCGTGCGCGAGATCGAGCGGCGGGTGCAGGCGATCCAGAAGGGCGCGGCCTCGCCATCGAAACCTTCCGCGAAGGCGAAAACAGACGCCGACGTGGCTGCGCTCGAGCGCGAGCTTTCCGAAATCCTCAGCGCGAAAGTGCAGGTGGAATCCGGGCGCGGCGGCAAGGGCAAGCTGGTGGTGCATTACCACTCGCTGGATGAGCTGGAAGGTATCCTGGAGCGGGTGCGGCACGCGCCCTGAGCGGGTTCTTTCGCGTAGAGCCGGGCCAGCTACGTGTGGTAGAGCCGAGCTTGCTCGGCTTTCAGGCCCAAAGCAGCGAAGCAAGCTCCGCTCTACAAATCGGGGGTGCGGGAAATCCACGGGCACCACCAATGCGGGTAGTCCTCGATCCGCGCCACCAATCCACGCCGCAGCGGATTGGCCACGACGTAACGCGCCTGCGCCCGCAAATCCTCGTCGTCGCGCAAGCGATGATCGTAGTAACCGGCCTGCCATACCGTCCCGGAAGCACCACGCGCCGCATTGATGGCGCGTGCCGAACGCGACTTGAACGCCTGCACGCAGCGCGCCAGCGGTGTGGCGCGCAATTGCAACAGCCAGTGGACGTGATCGGGCATGACCACCCAGGCGACACCCTCCGCCGCACCGGCCTGCAATTCTTCCGCCGCCAGCCGGGCCAGTGCGGGATCAAGAAACAGCGTTGCGCGCTGGTGCAGCACCGTGGTGACCATGTAGAACGCGCCGGGCTGCGAATCGCGACCGATGAGGAGTCTGGGGCTGGACATGCCTGCCAGTGTGTGGCGTGGCGGTGGAAGGCGGCATCGGCATTTTGCGCAGATCCAGGTAAGAGATTTCCGATTCTTCGCCTCGTAGAGCC
>CAZHXV010000025.1:10825-13012 GCA_964536455.1 uncultured Aquimonas sp. | reverse complement strand
CACCTCCAGGTCTGGAGGAATCTGGAAGTTGATCTGCGTGGGCGACACAAAGAATAGCGGAGCCGCCCGCCATGCGCTCCCGTCAGGCAGCAGATACTCCAGAAGCGTGTTCCCAAGCATGGTTGGCAGCGGAAGGCTCTCGGCAACCGCGGTGTCGTCGGCAAGGTCTTGCCCGAACATCGAGAGAATCATCCCTGGCGCGGCCACAAAATGTTCGGCGACGTCTTGGGAATCCGAGACGCTCTGCCGGAAGCCGCCCGCGTCCGTCACGGCGGCAATCCATGGGCTACCGGGCTCTGCTGGGTTCGTTTCGTAATAACGCTGGGGGGCAGAGCAGCGGAGCAAGCTCCGCTCTACGCGGCGTTTTGTAGAGCCGAGCTTGCTCGGCTTTGGGAAAAAGCAGCGGAGCAAGCTCCGCTCTACGGGACGAGGGTTATTCGAAGTTGTCGCGGAACAGCGCCGGTGGCTTGAGGCGCAGCAGCAGCCAATCGGCGTTCTGCGCCGGATCGCAGCGCTGGAAGGCGTGGCCGATGATGAGGGGCTGGCCGTTCCACAGCGTGGTGCGGGTGTAGTCCTGCACGTTGATCTTGCCGATGCAGCTCGGGTCGATGCCGAGGAAGCTCGGGCGGATCACGCCGCCCTCGCCAAAATGGGCCACCACGCGATCTTCCGCCGCGTTGTCGCCGATGTGGGCGCGGGCAATGTAGTAGCCCATGCCCAGAACCGTCTGCGGCGTCTGGGCGGGTTGAACCGGATTGACGAACAGCACGTCGCGGCTGTCGAGCGGGGCGATGGCGTCCCAGGTGGGCAGGATCGCGCCATCAGTGCCGAGCCATCGGCCCACGGGCGGCAGTTCGATCGAGCTCAAGCTGCCGGGCCGGATCACCAGTACGCGCGGCTGGCGGTTCGGGTGCGCGCCTTCGACGGCACCGACGACGAAGGTATCGGGCCGCAGCATGCGCCCCCCCAGGAGGGTCCAGTTGCCCGTGCTGCCGATGTCGATGGCCAGCGGCGCCAGATCCGCCAGCGCCAGCCGCCCGATCAGCAGCGGGCGCGTGCTTTCCCCGATGCGACGCGCGTTGCCCGCCACCCATACGTCGCCGTCGCTGCTGTAGTCGATCGCGCGGATCTCACCGCGATCGGTGCCGGGCAGGTGGATCACGCGCGCCGCCAGCACCTGGCCGCTGGCCGAGATGCGCACGGCGAACGGGGCGGTCGGGATGTCGTCCGGTGCCAGCGACGCCCGACCGCTGAGCAGGTATTCGCTGCCATCGGCCTTGGCGTTGAGTTCGACCACTTCTTCGATAACGCCCAGCGTGCCGAGGCCGGGGCGCGGCACCGTATCCAGATCCAGCGTGAGCACGCCGCCGCTGCCGAAGCTAGGGTCCAGTTCGCCGTCGGCGGTGATGCGGAAGATCTGGATGTTGCAATCATTGCCCAGGCCGAAGGTGCAGTCCTGGCTGGCGCTGGCCGCCACGCTGCGCGCGATCAGGCTGGCGCCGTTGCCCAGGCAGATCGAGACGTGGCCGTTGACGCCGGTGAGGCCGCCCGGCAGCTCGATCTCGCGCCGCCCGTAGGCCAGATCCAGGCTGCCATCACGGCGCAGGCGGGCGGTGGCGATGTGCCGGGGATTGCCTAGCAGGTTGGCCGGATCGACGTTGGAGACATCGACCATGCCGGTGAGCATCTGGGTGTCGTCCGGGCCGGGACAGCTCGAATAGAGCCGGTCGAAATCCCCGGCCCTCGGGCCACGCACGGCGGTGGGTGCGGGAATGGGGAGGGTGGTGGAGGTGCCGTCGGTGAGCAGGAACCCGCCTGCGCCAAAACTCGTATCCAACTCGCTCTCGGCCGCCGGCGCGGGCACGGGGGAAAAGGCCAGCAACAGCGCGGCCAGGCAAGCCGCGCGGGGAAGGATGGGGGACATCGCGAACACTCCAAAACGCGGCAAAAGCGCCGCCTTGGTTCGCAGTACGCGGTTTTGCGGCGTTTTCGTCGGCCCGCCCAAAAATATTTTCGTGGCCGTAGAGCCGAGCTTGCTCGGCTTGGGGGTGCGGGTGCGTCAAGGGCAGCGGAGCAAGCTCCGCTCTACGGGGTGGTGGCTTTTGTAGAGCCGAGCTTGCTCGGCTTGGGGTGTGGGTGCGTCAAAAGCAGCGGAGCAAGCTCCGCTCTACAGGGTGGTGCCGAGCT
>CAZHXV010000025.1:0-10815 GCA_964536455.1 uncultured Aquimonas sp. | reverse complement strand
CAATTACCCTCTTGCTGGGGCGTAGGCAAGACGGTATCTACGGGGTGGTGCCGAGCTTGCTCGGCTTGGGGTGCTACGGCGCGCTGTCCGCCCAGGCCAGCCAGCGCTCGCACAGCAAGCGCATCCCGCCGTTCCAGCGCTCGATACCGCCGATGGCCTCGCGCAACGCGGCGCGCAGGCTGGCGTCCTCCGGGCGCTGGCGGGCCAGCACGTAGGCGCGGGCGGCGTGCAGGTGCTGCGCCAGCAACGAATCGCCACGGCCGCTGGCCTTGAGCCAGCCGAGCATGGCGTCGAGCCGGCGCAGGGCTTCCGGCCAGTTCCCGGCCAGCACGCTGACGAGGGCGCGGTCGGCCTCGGAGGCGCGGGTGTTCGGATGCTCCGCGCCGAAATTGCGTTCAGTGATGCGGGCGCTTTCCGTCAGCAGGCTGTCGCCGCGCGCAAACTGCGAGTTGAAGACGGCGGCGTTGCCGACGAGGTTGAGGATCAGGCCCAGCCAGGGGTCCTCCGCACCGTAGTGGGCGCGCGCCTCGGCGAGCAGGGGATCGAGCACCGCCTGCGCGTCGTCGGCGCGGCCGAGATCCAGCAGCGCCCGGCCAAGGTAGGCGCGCATCGGCAGCAGCGTCCGCGGCGCGTCGAAGCCGTGTTCGCGCGCCTTGCGCAGCGCCTCGCGCAGGCGCGCGGCGGCAGCGGCCGGATCGGCGTGCATGGCGTTGGTGGCGAGGTTGACCTGGGCGGAAAGGTAGCTGGCGAGCGCTTCCGGTTCGTGCAGCGCCGTGCCGGCCACGCGCACGACTTCCTCGTAGCCGGCGCGCGCGGCTGCGCGGTCGCCGGCGTCATCCGAGGCCATCGCGCGCTGTTGCAGCAAGGCGATGCGAATCTGCCGCCGGCTGGCCCGCCCCTGTGCGAACAGGGCGAGGCCAGCGTCGATCTCGCGCTGCGCGCCGTCACCATCGCCCCGTTTGTCCAGCACGCTGGCCAGCTCGCTATGTACCGCGGCCAGCAGGTCGCCATCCGGTGGCGTCGCGGCCTGCGCCAGCCGCAGCGCCGCGTCGGCGGCATCCTGCGCGGAAGGGATCTGCCCGAGGTATTCCAGCGCGTCGGCGCTGGCCAGCAGCAGCGCGGCGCGGGTCGCTGGCGGTTGCTGCTCATCGGCCTTCAGGCGGACGACGCTGCGCTCCAGCAGCTCGCGTGCACTGACCTCGCCGCGCTCGGTGTCGGCCGGACGGGCTTCCTCGAACAGCCTGGAGAAATGCCCGGCCAGCGCCTGTGCCTTGTCGCGCTGCCGTTCGGCCTCCTGCAATTGCTGTTGCTGCGCGTACAGGTGATAGCCGATGGCGGCCGCGCCCAGACAGGCCGCCGCCAGCCAGGGCCAGCGCCGACGCAGGACGCTGCGCAGCCGGTAGCCGCGTTCGCCGCGCCGCGCCTCCACCGGCTCGCGCGCCAGCCAGCGGTCGAGGTCGGCGAGCAGATCGGCGGCGCCGGCATAGCGCTGAACAGGGCGTTTGCGCAGCGCTTTGCGGCAGATGGCATCGAGATCCGCATCCACGCCGGGCAGCGCGTCGCGCACCGTCGATGGCGGCGCCGGATCATCGTGCAGGATGGCGTGCAGCAGCGCCGCCGGGCCGCTGGCCTCGGAATACGGCGAGCGGCGCGCCAGCAATTCGTAGAGCAGCACGCCGAGCGCATAGACGTCCACGCTCACCCCGGTGTCGGCGCCCTCGCTTTCGACCTGCTCGGGCGCGGCATAGCGCAGGGTCATCTGGCTCGGGCCTTCGGTGGTGACGGCTTCCTCGTGCAGCGTGCGGGCGATGCCGAAGTCGAGCAGCTTAGGTACCCCGTCGTGCGTTACCAGGATGTTGGCTGGCTTGAGGTCGCGATGCACCACCAGCTTGCCGTGCGCATAGGCCACGGCGGCGACGATCTGGCGCATCAGCGCGACCCGTGCACGCGCCCCCAGAGCCTGCGATGCGCACCAGCGATCCAGTCGCTCGCCATCCACATACTGCGTGGCGAGAAAGGCGTCGCCGCGCTGGTCGGTACCGCCGTCGACCAGCGCGGCGATATGGGGGTGATCCAATGCGGCGAGGATGCGCCGCTCGCGCTGGAAGCGGCGCAAATCGTCCGCGCTCCAGTGCGCGTGGGCGATCTGCTTCACGGCGACGAGTTGGCGCGCATCGCCCAATTCGCGCTCGACCAGCCACACCACACCCATGCCGCCGCGTCCGAGTTCGCGAATCGGCGTGTAGTTCGGCAGTCGCGGCGCGGCCGGCGCGTCGGCCGCGCGATCCAGCACCGGCACCGGCTGCGCCGCCGCCAGCAACTGCCGGCGCAGCGCCGCAGTCAAGGACGGATCGCTCGCCTCCCACTCGCGCAGGCGCTGCTCGCGCGCAGCGTCGTCGAGCTCGATCAGGACGAAGTAGGCGTCTTTCAGGCGAGCGTAGTCGGCGTTGTCGTGCGTCATTGCGTTGCCTTGGTAGAGCGGAGCGTGCTCCGCTGCGTTTTCTTACGCCCAAGCCGTCTACCCAAGCGTACAAGGCCGGGACGCCGTAGAGCGGAGCGTGCTCCGCTCACGTGGCCGGTTGAGCCGAGCAAGCTCGGCTCTACGGAGCGAACGCATGGCTTTTCAGCCACGAGCAGGCATGCATCCATTCGCGGTTCACCGCCGAAGGATGGATGTCCAGCGCACGGGCGGTTTCGTCGATGGTCAGGCCGGCGAACACGCGCAGTTCCACCACCGCAGCGGCGCGTGCATCGAGTTTGGCCAGGGCGCAAAGCGCGTCGTCCAGCGCCACCATTTCGGCCGGCGAGGCGCTGAGTGCAGCATCGTGTTCGTGCAGCGCCAGCGGTTTTTCGCCGGCGCCGCGCTTGTCGGCCAGCTTGCGTCGCGCGCGGTCGATCAGGATCTGCCGCATCGCGCGGGCGACGATACGCGAGAAATGCCCGCGATCCTCGGCGGCCGGCGCGCGCGCCTGCAACAGCTTCATCAGCGCGTCGTTGAGCAGGGCGGTGGGCTGCATGGTGTCGTGTCCGGATTCGCTGCGCAGCACCGCCGCCGCCAGCCGCCGCAGCTCGCCGTACAGCCGCACGAACACGCGGTCGCGGGCGGCATCGTCGCCGTCCTGCCAGTCGCGGATCCAGCCGGTGACATCGTCGGTGCGCTTCATTGGCCAAGGATAGCCGCTCCCGTGGCACCTGGCCTGAAGCCGATCGGTTGGAAGGCGGAGCAAGCCCCGCTACGGGGGGCTTTTGTAGAGCCGAGCTTGCTCGGCTTGGGGGCCAGAGCAGCGGAGCAAGCTCCGCTCTACGAGGGCTTTGTAGGCTTGGGGTGCTTCACTTCAACCGTAATACTGCTGTCGTGCCGTAGCTGGGATCGGAAGAAAGCTCCAGCCGCCAGCCCAGGTGCTCGCACAGCCGCATGATGAGGGGCAGCCCGATCCCGCCGCCCTCCTGCGCCCCGTTGCGCGCGATGCGGGTGTAGATGGCGCTGATCTGTTCGGGCGTCATGCCGTGGCCGGGATCTTCGATGACGACGGTGGCGGGCGCTTCCAGGCGGATGGCGATGCGCCCGCTATCGCTGTGCTCGATGGCGTTGCGCAACAGGTTGCCGATGGCCGCGCGCACGATGCCGGCCGGGGCCTCGATTTCGCATGAGGACAGCGGCGCAAGCGCCAGCTCCAGCGCCTTGTCGCGCAGCAGGTGGCGGTGCTGTTCCACGATGTCCGGCAGCAGTTCGTGCAGGGCGATCTTCTCGTTCGCCTGCGCCACGCGCGCCGGCTCCTTGGCCAGTGCCAGCAACAGCGCGATGAGCTGTTCCATGTCCGCCGTGGTGGCGAGGATGCGTTGCACCTGGTGGCGCGTGGTCGCGGGCGGTGTGCTGGGTTGCAGCGCCAGTTCGGCAGCGCCTGCGATCACCGCAACCGGCGTGCGCAGTTCGTGGCTGGCGCTGTTGATGAAGCTGCGCTCGCGTTCCACGAAACGTTCGTTGCGTTCCAGGTAGTCGTTCAGTGCGCTGGCGATGACGACCAGTTCCGAACTGGCCTGCCGGTCGGTGACGATGCGCTGCCCGCCGCGCGCCGGGGAAAGCGCAGCGATGGCACGGGCCATGTCCGACAACGGGCGCAGCACGCGGTTCACGCCGAAGGCCGTCACCACGCCGATCAATACCGCCATTGCCGCAGCGCAGAGCAGCATCAGCAGGATGAGGCGGTCTTCCTGCCGCTCCAGTTCGGTGATGTCCAGCGCCAGCGCATGGCGCACCCCATCCACCCGGCGCACCAGCACCAGCACCTGGGTGCCGTCGGAAAGGAGAACTTCGTCGTGCACGCCTTCGGGCAGGCGATCGAACTCCGGTGGCGGCGCCCGCGTACTGCCTTCGATGTAGAGCTTGCGGCTGTCGGTGTCGATCCAGTGGTAGGCGGGGTCGCCGGCGCGGCGTTCGAGGTAGTAGTCGAACTCGGCCCGCACGAAGGAATCCCAGAGCAGGTCTTCGGCGTATTCGTTGACGTACCAGCCGAGCAGGAACACGCCCACGGTGATCAACAGCACGTAGCTGCCGAGCCAGGTGAAGATGCGGCGGGAAAGGCTGCGCTCAGGCGCCATCGGGGCCGGCATCCGCTTGCGCTGCAAGCCGGTAGCCCACGCGCGGGATGGTGTGGATCAGTTTCACCCCGAAGGGCGCATCCACCGCGCGGCGCAGTTCGTAGATGTGGGAGCGCAGCATGTCCCCGTCCGGCGGGGTATCGCCCCACAGCGCGTGTTCCAGTTTCTGTCGCGAAACCGCCGCAGGGCTTTCCTGCATCAGCGTTTCCAGCAGTTTGCGGCCGGCCGGGAACAGGTGCAGCGGCTGCCCGGCGCGGCTGGCTTCCAGCGTGGAAAGGTCGAGTTTCAGGTCGAGCACTTCCAGCACGCGCCGGCGCTGGCCTCGGCCCGCGCGCGCCGCCAGCGCTTCCAGCCGCACTTCCAGTTCCTGCATGGCGAAGGGCTTGGGCAGGTAATCGTCGGCCCCGGCGCGGAAACCGGCTACCTTGTCCGGCAGTTCGTCGCGCGCGGTGAGCATGATGACGGGCACGTCCGACTGGTAATCCTGGCGCAGCCGGTGCAGCACTTCCGGGCCGTCCATGCGCGGCAGCATCCAGTCCAGCACGATGGCATCGTAGCCGGGCTTGCCCGCCAGATACGCGCCGGTGACGCCGTCGGGCGCGGCGTCCAGGGTGTGGCCGCGCGCTTCGAAATAATCGAAGAGATTGGCGACCAGGCTCTTGTTGTCTTCGATCAGCAGGATGTGCATCGGCGTAGGCTGGCAAGTCGCGTGTCGGAAAAGCGTCGGAACGGCGGCCACGCTTTTTCCACATGCGGTTCTCCACAATAGCCGGGTTTCCTGTCGCCAAGGATCGCCGACATCGCCATCACCCTGCCGCCGCGAAGCGGGCATTTTGCCGCATGGGCACTCGTGCTGATGGTGCTGTCGCTGGCCGCCGGCATCGGCATGCGCGAGCCGATGCCGCCGGATGAACCGCGTTTCGCGTTGATGGCGCAGGGCATGGTCGAAAGCGGGGATTGGCTGTTTCCGCATCGCGGCCGGGAGTTGTACGCGGAAAAGCCGCCGATGTTCATGTGGATGCAGGCGGCGGCCTACCCGTTGGCGCGGGATTGGCGCATCGCCTTCCTGTTGCCGTCGCTGCTGGCGGCGCTGGCGACGCTGGCGCTCACCTACGATATCGCGCGGCGGCTATGGAACCGGCGCGTCGGCGTGGCTGCCGCAGCGGCCTTGTTCGTCTGCCTGCAATTCGGTCTGCAGGCCAAGCGTGCGCAGATCGACATGGTGTTGGTGGCGTTGACGACGATGGCGCTGTGGGCGCTGTTGCGCGTGCTGCTGCTGCGCGGGCAAAGGGCGCTGGCGTTGGCCGGCGGCTTCGCGGCGGGGCTGGGCACCGTGACCAAGGGCGTGGGGTTCCTGCCCTTGCTGTTGTTGCCGCTGGCGGCGGTGTTGCGCAGGTTTGTCGAAAAGCGCGTCGCGCTGCCGCGTCTGGCACCGGCGGCGATGCTGGTTCTGGCGGGGTTCGTGCTGGGCCTGCTGGTGTGGCTGGCACCGATGCTGTGGGCCGTGGGCAACAGCGAGGATCCGGCGTTGCACGGCTATGCGCGGGATCTGTTGCTGCGCCAGACGGGCGAGCGCTATGCCGATCCATGGCATCACGTGCAGCCGTTCTGGTATTACGCCCAGACGGTGTTCACCTTGTGGCTGCCCGGCGCGTTGCTGTTGCCGTGGCTGCTTCCGGCGTGGCGGAATAGGATCGGGCGGCGCGATCCGCGCTTCGTGCTGCCGCTGGCCTGGGGTGCGCTGGTGCTGTTGTTCTTCAGCGCCAGCCCCGGCAAGCGCGAGGTTTACATCTTTCCTGCGCTGCCCGCGTTCTGTCTCGCCGCCGCGCCCTTGTTACCGGCCTTGCTGCGGCGCTCGGGGGTGCGGCGCGCGCTGTCCGGGTGGCTGGCGCTGCTGGCCTTCGCGGCGGCGGCAGGCGCGGCGTTCCTGTGGCTCGATCCGCATTCGCGCGCCAGTGCGATGGCTTCGGGGCGCGGCCTGGATGTCGAAGTGCTTGCGGTGCTGGCCACGGCGCTCGCCGTATTGGCGGCTGGCGTGGCGCTGGTGACCTTCGTCCTGCGCCGCAAGCCCGCCCGCGCCGTGGTGCTGTCCAGCGCGATGCTGTGGTTCGTCGTCGGCCTGGGCATTGCGCCGGCGTTGAGCGAAGACAGTTCCGGCGGCGCGTTGATGCGGAAGGTGAATGAACGCATCGGCCCGGAGATGGAACTTGGCCTGGTGGCCTGGACGGAACAGATCCTGTTGCAGGCTGATCGCCCGGTGCGCGAATTCGGGTTCAAGCGTGCTGTCGATGATCAGTGGCGCGAAGCGGCAGCGTGGCTGCGCGAGCATCCGTCACGGCGCTGGCTGCTGGCGGATGCGGCCGCCCTGGCCGTGTGCGCGGATCGGGAGCAGTCCATTCCCGTTGGACGTTCCAATCGCCGCGACTGGGTGCTGGTTCCCGCTGCGGCATTGCATGGAAATTGTGGGGATCGGCCATGACCCTTCTCGTCACCGGCGCCGCCGGCTTCATCGGTGCCCACGTCTGCCGTGCCCTCGCCGCGCGCGGAGAGCGGGTCGTGGGGCTGGACGATTTCAACGCCTATTACGATCCGCGACTCAAGCGCGACCGCGTTGCGGCGCTGTGCCCGCAGCTGCCGATCGAAACCGCCGACGTGGCCGATGCCGCTGCGCTGGCGCGGGTGTTCGAGAGGAACGCGGTGTCGCGCGTCGTGCATCTGGCCGCGCAGGCCGGGGTGCGCTATTCGTTCCAGAATCCCGCCGCATACCGGCACAGCAATCTCGATGGCTTCTTCGCGGTGCTGGAAGCCTGCCGCCGCCATGGCGTGGCGCATCTGGTCTATGCCTCGTCCTCCTCGGTGTATGGCGGGGGCGCGACGCCACCGTTCCGCGAGGATGCGCCGCTCGCCTCGCCGCTGTCGTTCTACGCCGCCACCAAGATCGCCAACGAGGCGATGGCGGAAAGTTTCGCGCGCCAGTATTCGCTCGCAGCCACGGGCCTGCGCTTTTTCACCGTCTATGGCCCCTGGGGCCGGCCGGACATGGCGCCGCTGCTGTTCTCGCGCGCGGTGCTGGCAGGCCGGGAAATCGAGGTGTTCAACCACGGCAGGCTGCGGCGCGATTTCACCTTCATCGACGACATCGTGGCCGGTGTGCTGGCCGCGCTAGACCGCGTGCCGCAGGGCGCTGCGCCGCACCGGATCTACAACCTCGGCAACCACCGTGCCGAGGCGCTGGAGGATTTCATCGCGATCATCGAGGCCGCCGCCGGCCGCAAGGCGAACCGCATCGACAAACCGATGCAGCCGGGCGACATGGTCGAGACGATGGCCGATATCGACCGCGCCCGTACCGAGCTTGGCTTCATGCCGCACACCCACCTTCGCGACGGCCTGCCGCGCGTGGTGGCCTGGTGCCGGGATTACTTCGGGGATGCGGCATGACGCATCCGGCCGCAAATTTCAACATCGAGCGAGGATGATTCCCGTGACCCTGATGCCGTATGGACGCAACCTTCCCCGTCCCGGTCTGGCCGTCGTGGTGCCGGTGTACGACGAGGAAGACAACATCGTGCCGCTGCTGCGCGAGATCGCGCAGGCGCTGCGCGGGCGGGTGGCGTTCGAGCTCGTGGTGGTGGACGATGCCAGCCGCGACGCCACCGTGGAACGCCTGTGCGGGGAGATGGCCGGCTTCCCCGAATTGCGCGTGGTGCGCCATCTTTCCCAGGCCGGGCAGAGCACGGCGATCCATAACGGCGTGCGGGCCGCGCGTGCGGAATGGATCGTCACGCTGGACGGCGATGGGCAGAACGATCCTGCCGACATTCCGATGCTGCTGGCCGCGCGCGACGCGGGCCAGGCCACGGTGAAGCTCTACGCCGGCTGGCGCGTCGAACGCCGCGACGGCGCGAGCAAGCGCTGGGCTTCGCGGTTCGCCAACGCGATCCGCGCGCACCTGCTGCACGATGCGACGCCGGATACCGGCTGCGGCATCAAGCTGTTCGAGCGCCAGGCCTTCCTGGAGCTTCCGTATTTCGACCACATGCACAGATACCTTCCGGCGCTGATGCAGCGCGCTGGCTGGAGCACCGTCAGCGTGCCGGTAAACCACCGCGAACGTGGCAGCGGCCGATCCAAGTACGGCAACCTGGGGCGTGCACTGGTGGGGATTTCCGATCTGCGCGGCGTGGCCTGGCTGATCCGCCGCAGCCGGTTGCCGAGGCTGGAGGAAGTTTCGCGCAGGGACGAGACGGCATGAACGAGGAGCTGGGCTTCCTGGCCTTTGCCGGCCTGCACGTCACCCCGTGGAAGCTGATCGGCTATCTGGGCGCGCTGATGTTCGGCGGGCGCTGGCTGGTGCAGTTTCTCGCCAGCCGCCGTGCCGGGAAACCGGTGATTCCGCGGCTGTTCTGGGTCATGAGTCTTGCCGGAAGCGCGATGACGCTGTCCTACTTCCTGTTCTCCGCCAAGCAGGATTCGGTCGGCGTGCTGCAGAACCTGTTTCCCGCCTTCACGGCGGCCTACAGCCTGTGGCTGGACGTGAGGCATCGCGGCTGGAGCCGCCTGCGCGCGCCGGCCGCCTGAACTTCCGCAGCTGCCCTGGATTGCAGGAAAGGCCGTTTCCTGCCAAAATGCGCGGCTCGCTTCGATCCGCATGGCTTCGGAGCGACCTCCCGCCCTCCGGCGGGGCCGCCGTTCCCCTGGCCAAGGGGAGCTCATCCTTTCCTTCGAGGTGCGTCATGGCAAGAGTTTGCCAAGTGAGCAAGAAGGCCGTGCAGACCGGCAACAACGTCTCGCACGCCAACAACAAAACCCGCCGTCGCTGGCTTCCCAACCTGCACGAGCGCCGCTTCTGGGTCGCCAGCGAGAACCGCTGGGTGAAGCTGCGCGTTTCCAGCCATGCGCTTCGCACCATCGACAAGAACGGCATCGACGCCGTGCTGGCCGAACTGCGCGCCCGCGGCGAAAAGGTCTGAGGAGAACGACATGGCTTCCAAGCGCGACAAAATCCGCCTGATCTCGTCCGAAGGCACCGGCCACTTCTACACCACGGACAAGAACAAGAAGAACACGCCGAACAAGATCGAGATCAAGAAGTACGATCCCGTCGTCCGCAAGCACGTGATCTACAAGGAAGCCAAGATCAAGTAATTGATCCGGCCCTTGTACGAAGAAACCCGCCTCGGCGGGTTTTTTCTTGCCTGCGAAAAGGTGCGGGCAAAGGTGGGCTGCTCATGATCGGTGGGAGCAAGCTTGCTCGCGAATGGCTCCGCAAAGAGCTTCGCGAACAAGTTCGCTCCCACAGAGGCTCGCGTTCAGGCCTTGGCTTCGAAGATGACGTAGACCTTGCGGCAGTGCTCCAGCACTTCCCAGGTGCCTTTCAGCCCGGCCGGGATGACGAAGCGGTCGCCGGCGCGGACGGTCCGTGCGTTGCCGTCCTGGTCGCGGATCACCGACACGCCCTGCAGGATCTCGCAGTACTCGTGCTCGGTGTAGTGGATCGTCCACTGCCCCGGCGCGCCTTCCCAGATACCCGCGTTGAACTGGCCGCAGGGGCTGCCGTAGTGGTTGCGCACGCTCTGCTCGGGGTCGCCCTTGAGGATCTTCTCGGCGGCGGGGCGGTAGTGCTCGGGCGCGGTGGCGGCCGTGGCGAAGTCGACGATCTGCTCGATGTTCATGGCGCTTCCTGTTGTTGTAAGACGCGGGTGTCCGGGAGTCTATGTTTGATAAAACGAACATTGCAAGGCGGAGCACGGCCATCTGTCAAAAATATTGAAAAGGTCGGGCGCTCTGGTTTAGTGTTGCCTGCACGATGGCCGGCAATCGGCCTGGCAGAATAATTGACAGTGCGTGTTGTCGATTTGCGACACGCTTCCACTCGAGGAATCCTTGCATGACCACCCTGACCCGTGCCGATTGGGAACAGCGCGCCAAGAACCTGAAGATCGAAGGCCGGGCCTTCGTCCAGGGCGAATACACCGATGCGGTGGCCGGCGCGACCTTCGAGTGCATCAATCCGGTCGACGGCCGCCTGCTCGGCCTGGTGGCCAGCTGCGACGCCGCCGACGCCGATGTGGCGGTGAGCCGCGCCCGCGCCGCCTTCGAGTCCGGCGCCTGGTCGCGCCTGGCGCCGGTCAAGCGCAAGGAGATCATGATCCGCTTCGCCGACCTGATCGACGCCCACGCCGAGGAACTGGCCCTGCTGGAAACCCTGGACAT
>CAZHXV010000024.1:0-20840 GCA_964536455.1 uncultured Aquimonas sp. | reverse complement strand
GTGCGCCCCTGGGACGTGCTCGACCCGCGCGTGCTGGCGACGCTTGCCACGGTGAAGCGCGAGGATTTCGTGCCGCCGCGCCATCGCCGGCTGGCGTTCGCCGATCTGCCGCTGCCGCTGGAGCACGGCGAATTCATGATGAAGCCGGTGCTGGAAGGCCGCCTGCTGCAATCGCTGGAACTTTCCGCCACCGACGAGGCGCTGGAAATCGGCACCGGCAGCGGCTTCGTCACCGCATGCCTGGCGAACCTGGTGCGCGAGGTGGTGAGCATCGACATTCACGCCGATTTCGTCGAGCGCGCCAAGGGCCGCCTGGCTGCGGCAGGATTCGCCAACGCGAAGGTGCGGGCCGACGACGCGGCGTGCTTCGATCCGGGCCGGCGCTTCGACGCCATCGCCGTCACCGGCGCGGTCGATGCCCTGCCGGAATCCTTCCTGCGATGGCTCAAGCCGCACGGCCGCCTGTTCGCGGTGTGCGGTCACTCCCCGCGCATGGAAGCCGTCCTGTTCCGCGCCGATGCGGCGGGCAAGGTTTCCAGGGAAATCTTGTTCGAAACCGATCTCCCCTACCTGCAAGGTTTCGCACCGGTTCCGGAATTCGCGCTGTGACGCTGCCTCGTGCGTTGCGGCATTCCCACCCTATCCACAGGATGCGCCCCATGATCCGCACCACGCTCAAGATATCCGCGCTCAAAGTCCTTCCTGCCTCGCTGCTGCTCGCGTTCGCCGCTTCCGCAGGCGCTTCCGACCTGATGCAGGCCTACGACCTGGCCCGCCAGAACGACCCGGCGCTCTCCATCGCCGAGACCACGCGATCCGCTTCCCGGTTGAACGTGGACGCGTCGCGCGCCGCCCTGTTGCCGCGCCTGACCGGTTCGGCCGGGTATTCGCGCATCGGCTCGGATGTCACCGGCTCGGGCCTGTCGCAAACCGATCCGAACCAGCCCTTCAGCCGCGACACCATCAGCCACAGCCGGGGCCGCAGCGTGGGCCTGGATCTTTCCCAGAGCCTCTACAACCACGGCGACTACACCCGGCTGCGCGCGGCCAGGAAGCGCGCCGAGGCGGGCGAGGCCGAATTCGATGCCGCCAACGACAGCCTGATCGTGCGCGTGGCCCAGAGCTACTTCGACACGCTCACCGCGATCGACGCGGTGGTGTTCGCACTGGCCGAGGAGCGCGCGGTGAAGCGCCAGCTCGACCAGGCCGAAGTGCGCTTCGAGGTTGGCGCAGACGCCATCACGGACGTGCACGAGGCACGAGCCCGCTACGACAGCTCGCGCGCCAATGCCATCGCCTCGCAGGTGATGCTGGAGGATGCGCGCGAGGCGCTGGCGGAAATCCTTGGCGCGCGCCTGCAGGGCCTGAAGGGGCTGGACGAAAACTTCCAGCCGGCCGCGCTCGCGCCGGACAACGTGGACGATTGGGTCGCCCTGACGCTGGAAAAGAACCCGATCCTGCAGGCGCAGGACATCGCCGCGCAGGCCGACGATCTGGACGTGGCCACGGCGCGCTCGGGCCATCTGCCCTACCTTTCCGCCTCGGCCGGCTGGGGCAAGAGCTTCGGCTGGGGCGGCGCGCGCGGGCCGGGCATCCTGGATCACACCGAAGGCGATGACTGGAATGCCGGGATCAATCTGGTGGTGCCGATCTTCTCCGGGTTTTCCACCCAGACCGGCGTGAAGCAGGCGATCAACACCCGCGACGCGCGCGCCTTCCAGTACGAGCAGAACCGCCGCTCGATCCTGCGCCAGACCCGCAACAGCTTCCGCGCCCTGCAGGCGGGTACCAGCGAGATCGAGGCGCGCAAACAGGCCGTGGTGTCGGCGCAGAGCGCGCTGGAAGCCACCGAGGCCGGCTTCGAGGTCGGCACCCGCACCATCGTGGACGTGCTGCTGAGCCAGCAGACGCTGTTCTCCGCGCAAAGCGGCTATTCCTCCGCGCGGCACAATTTCCTGGTGAACACGCTGCGGCTGAGGCAGGCGGCGGGCACGATCGAACTGTCCGATCTGGCCGAGGTGAACCGCTATCTGGTGAGCGATGCCGAGGCGGCGCTGTACCGCTCGGCGGAAGAGGACGCCGGCGGCTGATCCGGGATCCGGGCGGCGGGGTTCGCCCAAAGATTCGCCCAAAGAAAAACCCGCTTCGCGAACGAAGCGGGTTCCTCCCTCCCCACACCCTTTATGTTGCCGCGCATCCTAGGCCGGTTCGCGCCGGGGATCACGCTGCGCTGCGGTAGCTGCACCGCAACACGGAATTTCCCCAGGAACCCCTTCACCCCATCAGCATCCACGCCACCAGCCCCAGGAACAGGGCCGTGCTGCTGATGTCGGTGACGGCGGAAAGGAAAATGGCGGAGGCCGTGGCCGGATCCAGGCCGAAGCGGCGCAGCAGCATCGGGATCGCCGCGCCGGCGGTTCCGGAGAGCAGGCAGCTCATCGACATCGCCGCGAAGATCGCCATCGACAAATGCATCGGCGGTACCAGGGATTGCGAGCGCGCTGCGAAGTACAGCGCCACGCCGGCGAGCACGCCGCTGACGGCCCCGTTCAGGAAGCCCAGACCGGCCTCCTTGGCCAGCACCCGCCAACGCGAGGCGGCATCCAGTTCGCCCAGCGTCATGCCGCGGATCGTCACCGCCAGCGCCTGCGCGCCGAGGTTGCTGCACTGGCCCAGCATCACCGGCACGAAAGCCGCCAGCACCACGAGCGCCCCCATCGTCTCGTCGAACATTCCGACCACGGTGGCGGTGCCGAAGGCGATCAGCATGTTCAGCAGCAGCCAGGGATTCCGGAAACGGAAGCTGCGCTGCCACGGCGTGGCCAGGCGCTCCTCCTTCTCCACGCCGACCATGCTGCCGGCCTGGGCGGAAATCTCGAAGGCCTGCTGCTCGAACAGCGCCTGCCCCTTCACCACGCCCAGCAAGCGGCCGGCCTCGTCGCAGACCGGGTAGATCGGGAAATGCCGCTTCACCACCTCGCGCATGGCCTCGACGAATTTCTGCTCCGGGCGCAGGAAGAACGGTTCGCGCAGCATGATGTCGGCAAGCCGTGCCTGCGGATCGGCGAACACCAGTTCGCGGAACGCGACCACGCCCACCAGTCGGCCGTCGGCCTCGACCACGAAGACATAGACCACCATGCGCTGCCGGATGATCTCGCGCAGCGTGGCGATGGTGCTGTCCACCGTCGCGCCCGGCGCGAACACCGCCGGCGGGCGCTCCATCAAGCGCCCGACCGTACCTTCCGGAAAGGTATGCCCGACCAGCCACAATGGTTCGCGCCCGAACGGCACGGCCGCGGCAATGGTTTCGCGCCGGGCCGGCTCGAACTCCTCCAGCACCTCGACCGCGTGGCCGATGTGCAGGCGGCTGAGCAGGTCGGCGATCTGCGCATCCGGCAGATCGGCCAGCAGGTCGGCGGCACTGCGCGGATCAAGGCACCCCAGTTGGGTCAGCAGCGCGGAGGAGGACTCGGGATTCATGGCGACCCGGCGGCGTGGCGGGAAAGTGGTTGCAAATTCACACTTTACCGCCGGCAACCTGCGGCGGCGTGCGCCGTACCCCCATTTCCACCGGGAACTTGAGTCTTTTCCGGTTCGGCCGCATTGTGGCGGTTGGTTTTCCGATAATGCCGCCATGCAAAGCCAGTTCGTTTCCCTGCCCGGCGCCACGCCGCCCGCCGCGCCCACGCCGATCCTGTTCACCGCCGCCGCCGCCGGCAAGGTGGCCGAGCTGGCGCGCGAGGAAGGCAACGCGGCGCTGATGCTGCGCGTGTACATCACCGGCGGCGGCTGCTCGGGCTTCCAGTACGGTTTCGAGTTCGACGAGAACCGCGAGCCGGACGACATCGCGGTGGAACGCGAAGGCGTCACCCTGCTGGTCGATCCGCTCAGCCTGCAATACCTGGCGGGCGCGGAAGTGGATTACACCGAGAACCTGCAAGGCGCGCAGTTCACCATCCGTAACCCGAACGCCAAGACCACCTGCGGCTGCGGCTCCTCGTTCTCGGCCTGACGCGGTGATCGACCCAAGCCGCCGCAACCGCTTCACCGCACTGTCGCTGGATCGCAACGACGCCCTGCGCAACGATCCTGCCGCGCTGGCCGCGCTGTGGCCTGCGGCGCGCGTGGTCGTCGTGGATTTCGAAGGCAACGCGGCCGGGGGGGCGGATACGCCGTTCTCGTTCCAGGGCGCGCAGCTTCCACCACCGCTGCAGGAAGCCGCCAGCTTCCTCGGCCACAATCCGGGCGAGGCGGCCTGGTTCGCGCTGCCGGCGGCGGCACTGGCCGAATCCCTGCAAGCCGCCGTGCCCGGCTGGATCGACCTGCGCACCGCCGCGCGGCGCTGGAGCAGTTTCGATTCAGCCCTGTTCGCCTACGCCAAGGCGTTGTTGCTGTGGCAAAGCCGCGCCCGCCACTGTGGCATCTGCGGCACGGCCACGGTACTGACCCGCGCCGGGCACTGCGCGCAATGCAGCAACACCGGCTGCGGCTTCCAACAGTTCCCGCGCACCGATGCGGCCATCATCGTGCTGGTGCGCGATGGCGAACGCGCCCTGCTCGGGCGTTCTCCCGGCTGGCCGGAGAACCGCTATTCCACCCTCGCCGGTTTCGTCGAACCGGGCGAATCGCTGGAAGACACGGTGCGGCGCGAAGTGGCCGAGGAATCGGGCGTGATCGTCGGCGGCGTGCGCTACCACTCCTCGCAGCCGTGGCCGTTTCCCGGCTCGCTGATGGTCGCCTTCGACGCGGAAGCGGCGGACGCGACGATCCGGCTCGGCGACGAACTGGAAGACGCACGCTGGTTCGCGCCGACGGAACTGGCCGATGCGGTTCGCCGCGGCACGATCAAGCTGCCGCCGCCGATCGCGGTATCGCGGCAACTGGTGGACGACTGGCTGGCGCAGCATCTGGGCGCCTGCGCGGCGGAAGCCATCGGGGCGAAGCGCCTTGCAACCGCGCAGGCCAGCCAACCGTGACGGTGCAATCCCCGGCTTCCCGCGTGCTGATGCTGCCTGGCATCTGGATGCGTCCGTGGACGCTGCGTGCGTTGGCAAGGTGGCTTTCGGAGGATGGGTTTGCGGTGCGCACGCTGGCCTATCCCGGCGTGCTCGGGGGGCCGGAACCAACGCTGGCGCGGTTGCGTCCGGCGCTGGCGCAGGTCGATGCGGTGGTGGCGCACAGTCTGGGCGGGCTGATGACGCTCGAAGCGCTGCGCGCCGATCCCGATCTGCCGGTACGGCGTGTGGTCTGCCTGGGTTCGCCACTGAGCGGCAGCGCGGTGGCGAGCCGGTTGCGCGAGCGCCGGCTCGGGCTGGCATTGGGGCGCAGCGGCGATCTTCTGGCGCAGGGCTGCGCCTTGCCGTGGCCGGGGCGGGCGCAGGTCGGGGCGATTGCCGGTTCGGCATCGCGCGGGTTGGGCCGGATGCTGGGCGGGTTTCCGGGTGTCAACGACGGCACGGTCGGCATCGAGGAAACCCGGTGGCCGGGGCTGGCCGATCACACGGCGGTTCGGGCCGGTCATTCCGGCCTGCTGCTGTCGCGCGATGCGGCGCGGCAGGCGGCGCATTTTCTGCGCTGCGGGCGGTTTGCGCATGGGTGATACGCTGTCGCTCTTCCCCCGTTTCCTTCGTCGAGGTCGTCATGTTCCTGCGTAGCTCGAGCCTTTCCCTGCTGCTGGCGACATCGCTGGCGTTCGCCGCTACGCCGGATCCCGCCTTTGCGCCCGAAAGCTGGGGCGAGCCTGTGCCCGAAGCTGCGGCGGTGTCGCTGGATGCGGCGCTGGCGACGTTCGATCCGGCCAATACCGCACCGGGCGTGTACCAGGGCCGCATCGTCGATGTATGCGAGCAGCGCGGCTGCTGGGCCATGCTGGAACTGGACGGCCACGCCGCCCGCGTGATGCCGCGCGAACACGGCTTCATGCTGCCGCGCGATCTGCGCGGCGAGGCGAAGGTGTACGGCGTGCTGGTGTCCAGGGATCTGTCGGAAGCTTCGGCGAAATACGCCGAGGAACATCCGGGCGAGCGCAATCCGATCCCCGCGCAGGAATACCGCATCGATGCGCTCGGCATCGTGATGGTCGAGTAGCAGGCTGCGGAAATACCCCCGGCAGTCTGGAGTACCTTCGCCGGAATTTCCGCCGTTCCGGCGGTTGTTCATCGTCCCGTTTCCGGCATTGCCCAGGGCACGGGTTCCGGCATGGCGTGGTTGGCCGCGTTTTTGCGTCTATCGCACTACCAGCCACCGCTTCGCGAACCCCCATGACCAGACCCGACGAGCCGCACGCGACCCTGCTGCGCCCGCATGAACCGCGATTGCCGTCGCGGCGCAACGATGCGACACCCGCCGCCGCATCGAATCCGCCAGTGGATCTCGCGCAACGCCGCCGTGCCTTGCCTGCCTTCGCGATCCTGACCGTGAGCGAGACCGGGAGCGAGACCGGGAGCGAGACCGGGAGCGCCCCGCGCGCGTTGCGGATACAGACCTGGCCGGCGACGATCGGGCGCGATCCGGGTTGCAGCGTCACGCTCACCGGGAAGGAAGTCTCGCGCCTGCATTGCGTTGTCCAGCAGGTCGAAGGCAGGCTGATGCTGATCGATTCGGGATCGACCAACGGCACCTATTGCAACGGCCAGCGGATCACGCGCCAGCCGTTGCGCCACGGCGATGTGGTCGCGGTCGGCAAGGCCAGGCTGGTCTTCGATCTCGCCCTGACCGGGGCGGCATCATGAATGCGGCCGCCATCGCGCTGGCGACGCCATGCCCGCGGCGGCTTTCGCCTATGATGCGCCGGGAGGTGGAAAGTATGCGGGACGATACGCTCGCCGCCGACACGGACTTCAGCCGCGATGCCCTGTTCCAGGAGGTGTACGCGCGCCTCAAATCCATGGCCGGACGCCAGCGCGCGCAGCAGGGCGGGGCCATGACCCTGGTGACCACGGAACTGGTGCACGAACTCTACCTGCGGCTCAGCGACGCCAAGGCCGAGCGTTTCAGCGATCCCGCCGCCTTTTTCGCCTACGCCGCGTGCGCGATGCGGCACCTGCTGGTGGACATGGCGCGGCGGCGGCTCCAGATGAAGGCCGGTGGCGGCGAACTGCGCATTTCGCTCACCGATCGCGCCGTGGACGGCGTGGTGGTGGAGCCGGCCCAGGCGCTGGAACTGGACGCCGCCCTGCGCGCGCTCGAAGCCGACGACGCGCGCGCCGCCCACGTGGTGGAACTGCACTATTTCGCCGGCGTGCCGCTGGCGCGCATCGCGCAGTTGACCGGCGATTCGCCGCGCACGGTGGATCGCGACTGGGCCTACGCGCGGCGCTTCCTCGCCGCGCACGTCGCCCCCTGAGAACGGCTGGGCCAGCGTGAACCGACGGCGATGCCAGCCTCCCCCCTGCGCCAGGTGTACGAATCGCTGATCGAGCTTCCGGCGCACCAGCGTCGCGCCGCGCTCGATACGCTGTCCCTGCCCGAGGAGCAGCGCCGCAGGCTGGAAGCCATGCTCTCGGAGGACATTTCCGAACCGGCCCTGTTGCGGCTGGGCGCGGACACGGCCTTCGCGGCGTTGAACTACCAGGAGGGCTTCGGCGCGCATCTGCTCGGCTCCCGCGTCGGCCCGTTCGAACTGATGGAATTGCTGGGCGAAGGCGGCTCGGCCCTGGTTTTCCGCGCCACCCGTCCGGCCGGCGCGGGCACGCAGACCGTCGCGCTCAAGGTGTTGCGTACCGGCCTGGCTTCGCCGGATGCCGAGCGGCGCCTGCAGCGCGAACAGTCGATCCTGGCGCAGCTGTCGCATCCGGGCATCGCGCGCCTGATCGAAGGCGGCGGCGGGCCATCGGGCCTTCCCTACATCGCGATGGAGTTCGTGGACGGCGCACCGATCACGCGCGCCGCCGACGTGCGCGGCCTGGGATTCGAGCAGCGCCTGGATCTGATCCTGCGCCTGTGCCGCATCATCGACGCCGCGCACGCATCGCTGGTGGTGCACTGCGATCTCAAGCCGTCCAACGTGTTCCTCGACCGCCAGGGCGAATTGAAGGTGCTCGACTTCGGCATCGCGCGCCTGATCGAGGCCGGACGCGAAGGCGATGCGCGCACCGTCGCGTTCACGCCCGAGTACGCCGCGCCCGAACAGTTCCTGCCGGGCGCACCGACCACGGCGGTGGACGTATTCGCGCTTGGCGTGATGCTGTCCGAACTCCTCACCGGGGAGCGCCTGCGCGGCGATGGCGTACGCGCCTCCGACGCGGCGCGCAACGCGCGCAGTCTGCCCCTGGGGCTGCCCGCCGCACGCGAGCTGGCGCGCCGCCTGGAAGGCGATCTGGACGCGATCCTCGCCACCGCCACCGCGCCGCAACCGGCGGATCGCTACCGCTCCGCCGACGCCCTCGGCGACGATCTGCGGCGTTACCTGCAAGGCCTGCCGGTCGCAGCGCGCCCGGCCTCGCGCTGGCTGCTCGCGCGCAAGTTCGTGCGCCGCCATCGCGGCGCAGTCGCGCTCACTTCCACTCTGCTGCTGGGGCTGCTCGGCAGCCTGGGGCTGGCGCAATGGAACGCGTACACGGCGCAGCGCGCGGCCGACGAGGCGCGAGCGCAGGCGCGGCGCGCCGACACGATCCGCGACGCGGTGTTCGATCTGATCTCGCAAGCCGATCCGGTCGCACCTGGCCGCCAGGACATCACCATCGCGGCCGCGCTGGAAGGCGAGGTGCGACGCCTGCTCGAAACCGGCGAAGGCGAAACGCGCGGGCGTCTGGAACTGCTCGATCGCTACATCGAGGCGCTGAACGCGCAAGGCCGGATCGCGCGCGCCCTGGAGGCGCAGGAGCGCCTGTTGCCGCAGACGGTCGCCGCCTTCGGCGCGGACGATCCATTGACGCATCGCATTGCCGCGCAACTGGCCCGATTCCGGGTCGATGCGGGCCGCTACGATCAGGCGCGCGTGCTGATCGACGCCGAACTGGCGCGCCTTCCGGCCGCACAGGCCCGAACGCGCGAGAACCTGTTGCGGCGTTCGGCAGTGGTCGCATGGCGTCAGGGCGATGCCGCGCGCGCCCGGCGCGAAAGCGAGGCTGCGGCGGAATCGGCGGCGCGTCTTGACGACGACGAACTGCTGCACGAAAGCCTGAGCTCGCGCGCCGCGGTATTGCTCGGCATCGGCGACGTGGACGCCGCGGTGGCGGTGTTCGAGGACGTACTGGTGCGCAGCGTCGCCGCCTTCGGCGAGCAGCACGAAAAAGTGGCACTGGCGGCCGCCGGTCTGGCGCGCGGCTACCGGCGCCAGGGCGATCTGATCCGCGCCGAAGCCATGATCCTGCGCGCGCTCGCCGTCGATGCGGCGATCTACGAAGGCGATCACTGGGTCGTATCGAACCATCTCAACGCCCTGCTCCAGATCCAGATCGCGCAGCGGAAATTCGAGGAGGCGCTGGCGAGCGCGACCGAGTCGGCGCGGATCATGGATGCGACCCTGCCCGAGAGCCATCGCGACCGTCTGCTGGCGCAGAACGAAATCGGATTCGTCCTGACGAATCTGAACCGTTTTCCCCAGGCGCGCGCGGTGCTGGAACCGGCGCTGGCGCGCGCCACGGACATGAACGCCGGCGCGGTCGAATACACGCTGCGCGGTAATCTGGCGCAGGCCCTGTTTTCGAGCGGGGAAGCGCGCCGCGCCGCGAGCCTCTTGGACGAAAACCTGGCGCGTCTTGCCGCAGATTCCGCATCCAACTCGACGCTGATCGCGAAAAACCTGGAACGCCGCACCCGCGTCGCCATCGCTCTGGCCGCGCCCGATGTTTCGCTATGGCTGGAGAAACTGGTCGCCGCCGAGGCCGTGGCTCCGGCCTCGGACGCGGGCTGGTGGACGGGAAGAACGCAAACGCTGCGCGCCTTGGCCGATCTTGCCGCAGGCGATCCCCACGCGGCGCTCGCGAATTTGGAAGCGGCGCGCAAAGCGATGCGCGAAGGCGCGCCATTCGACGCCGCGCTGCCGGTCGAATACGCCCTGCTCCTGGCGCAGGCCAGCCTGGCCACGGGCGCGGCGGATGCGCCCGCGACGCTGGCCCAGGCGCGTGCGGCGCTGCGCGATCTGGCGTATCCGCCGCAGTACCTGCTGGATCTGGAACGCAGGCTCGCGCCGCGCCATTGATCCGGCCCCTGAACAGTCGTCGTTTTACAGGGAACCTCGAAAAAACCATCAACCGTTCGGGCTGAGCTTGTCGAAGCCCTTGATTGCCAAGGCGCGCCCTTCGACAGGCTCGGGGCGAACGGGGGTTTTTCGAGGCTCCCTGCGCGCAGGACGCGCGGAATGGCTATTTGATCGAGGGCCGGATCGATAATCTTGCTGTGTCAAAAAATAACCTGATTAGCCCCGACCCTCAGTTGCTGTTCTCCCTCTCCCGCTGGCGGGAGAGGGTCGGGGTGAGGGTGGTGCCCGTGAGCGCGGTAAGTTTCGTGGCAAGCCCACGCACCACGCTCACCCGCGCCTGCGGCGCGGCCTCTCCCGCCAGCGGGAGAGGCAATAGCCGCTGAGACTCAAGGCTAATCAGGTACACGAATTGTCAGGCCACCGGTACCTGTTTCCTATTTTGGTCGCGACTGAATCTCCAGGACATTGCCCTCGGGGTCAGTGACATAAACCCATGTGAGCTGTTTCCCCAGGGCATTGGTCAGTGTGACCACATCACCAACAGGTTGTCCTCCCGCCGCAAGCACAGCAACACGAGCCGCGGGCACATCATCAACCACAAATGCGATGTGACCAAAGCCAGGACGATTCACCGCGACTCCTGGCCGTTCCTCAAGGATGTTGTAGTTGAATATTTCAAGGGTCGGGCCTTCATCGCCGTAACCAGGCAGCCGCAGGTGTTCGCCGCGCAACTCGGCGCCGGGTATGCCTGTGCCGCGTTCCAGGTCCGAACCTTTGAAGTCGCGTTCAGGTGGGACGGGTGTGCAGCCAAAAACGTCCTGATAGAAGCGGGATAGAACTCGCCAGTCTTTTGCGATCAAGTTGGTATGACCGTATTTAGCGTTCGCGATCATGGGGGATCCTCCATCTTGTCCGTTCGCGTGTGTTGTAATTCCTAAACCAATGATTGCTGCGAGTAATATTGTTTTCATATAGCTCTCCCGATGGCTGCCGTGATCTGGAATGCGTCATTCCCGCGAAGGCGGGGTTTTCAACAGCCGCAGGCTGGTCGTCCAGTGCATTGGAAATCAGCAGCTTGCGTCGCTGGACTCCCGCCTTCGCGGGAGTGACGGGAATTGTTCGGATGCTCCTCATGCATATCCGCACCTGATTGGCGGGCCAAAGGTATCCCCATGCGGGCACGACGAGCGCTTCAATCGCCGCCCTTGAGCACGATCCGCGCCTCCAGGTACTCGGACGGCACTACCAGGGTCGTGTCGCCGGAGCGGTTGAAGCGCTCGGCCAGTTCCTCCAGTTCATGCGCCAGCGCCGCCTTGCCCGCGTCGTCGAGCGCGGCAAAGGCCTTCAGCGTCGGCCCGTACCAGGCGCGGAACACGCCGAGCCAGTGCTGCGCGGAGCGATAGCGGAACATGAAGCTGCGCTTTGTCGTCTCGATCCGCGCCGCGTCCTCACCGAAATGCTCGTGCAGGAATTCCTCGGTTCCCCAGCGCATCGGCGAAGCCAGCCCGGACGGAGGTGGCAGGCGCTTGCCGATGATCTTGAACATCTGGCCGATGAAGCTGTCAGGAGTCCAGTTGGCCAGGCCGATCGATCCGCCCGGGCGGCACACGCGCAGCAATTCCGCCGCCGTGCGCCTCTGGTTCGGCGTGAACATCGCGCCGAACACCGACAGCACCGCGTCGAAACTGGCGTCGGCGAAAGGCAGCGCCTCGGCGTCGGCAGGGCGGAATTCGATCTCCAGCCCTTCCGCCGCGGCGCGCTGGCGCGCGGCGTCGAGCAGGCTCGGCACGTAGTCGGTGGAAACCACCTGCGCGTAACGCCGTGCCGCCGCCAGGCTGGCGTTGCCGTTGCCGGCCGCGACATCGAGCACGCGCTGGTCGGCGCGCAGATCGAGCGATTCGCAAAGCTGCTCGCCCACGATCTGCAAGGTGGTGCCGACCACGGCGTAGTCGCCCGAGGCCCAGGTCGCGCGCTGGCGCGCCTTGATCTCATCGAATTCGGCGTGGGGCAGAGGGGCGACGGTGGAGTGGACTGGAATGGCATTGAGGCTGGACATGACGCGGGTTCCTTCTGGGTGGGTGAAAAAGTTGCCCCGCGTCGCCAGGGGTTGATGCGCCGGCACGAGGGGGCGTGCGGGCGCGACGACGCGGGGCGGGAGCGTTGGATGACGTTCGGCGCTACTCGAAGCCGTCCTTGAACAATTCATCCGGCAGGCTGCCATCGGCCGAAAGCCAGATGCGGTCGAAGCGGCCGAACACGCTGCCGCCGGCGGTGTCGTTGGGGTTGCGCTCGACCAGGAGCTGGATCTCGATCGCGGTGTCGTAGTTCCACACCGCGGGCGCGACCGGGATGCTGGCGTCGGCGTTCGGCGCCATCCAGGCGTTGGCCGAGGGAAGGTCGAGCATCCCCTGGAGCATTGGCCCGCCGTTGCAGCTCTGGGTGCTGGCGTGCAGGGCCCAGTAGATCGACAGGCGGTCGCGGGTGAAGATGGTGCCGCCGCCGGCGAAGCCGAGGCCGCTGAGGCGGTAGAGGGCAGGTCCAGGCACGTGGATGCACTGGCGCGCAGCGACGATGACCGCCGGGCTGCCGCTGACCGGGGCATTCACTTCCAGCGAACCGCTGCCGCTGTCGTAGCTCTGGGTGCTGAAGCTGACCGCATTCGGGCTCAGCACCTGCCACAGCCGCAGGTCGCTGGTGAAGCTGTCGTTGAGCACGAAGTTGGCGCGCGGCTGGTATTCGTAGGCGCCGAGGTCGCGGCTGCCGAGCCGGTCGGGGCGCAGGTCGTAGGGCTGGTCGCGGGCGCGGCCGTCGAGGTCGATCGGGTTGCCCGGCACCGCGGCGGCGAAGTCGATCGCGGGCGAACCGGCGCGCAGGTGGAAATCACCGTGTTCGGGATCGACGAAGCGGGCCGGTCCCTCGAACATGTTGTCGCCGGTCGGCAGGGTGGAGGTGTCGCTGGCGAGGGTGGAGCCGACCGCCAGATTCGCGCTGGTCAGCGGCGCCGGGTGCTTGAGCGAGAGCTTGCCGGGCTGGGCGAGGATGGAGTCGTAGAGGCCGAGGATGCCCGTGCTGGCGGTGAAGCCGATGACTTCATTCGCGCCGATGCTGTTGCCGCCGATCGTACTGGTGCTCAGGCTGAGGCTGTCGCGCGAGCCGTGCATGTCGATCAGCTGGCCGGACACCGTGTTGGAGGCGAGCAGGCTGTCGGTGATGGCGAGGGTGGAGCGGTCGCTGGCACTGGCATTGCCGGCGGTGCGCAGCAACTGGCCGCCGATGTTGCCGACGAGGGAAACCCCGCCGAGCCTCACATCCGAGGCGGCTTCCGCCTGCACGATCGCGCCATCGGCGGCGGTGGCGCGATTGAGGCGGATGGCGCTGCACTCGTTGCCGGCCGGGCAGCGCGCGCCGCCGCCGGCGCCGTCGCGCAGCCAGAAGTCGGAACCTATGGCATCGCCGAACACATTGGAGTCGCTGGCCAGATACACCGCCGCGCCCTGCGCCGCCGTGTTCATCTCCAGCACGAGGTTGTCGGCATGCAGGTATGCCAGGCTGCCGCTGTCAAAGGCGCTGTAGCCCTGCAGGTAGACGCCGCCGCCGCGTCCCGTGGCGACGTTGGACTCGATCCGCGTCGGCAGCGTCGGCGACAGTGCGGAGATCTTTCCCTGGGCGTAGTTGTTACCGCTCGACACGAGGGCGATGCCGCCGCCGTCCTTGGCCTCGTTGCCCGAGATGGCGCCCAGCGCGTTGTAGCCCGGCGATCGGATCGTGAGCTGGCCGCCTTCTTCGCCTGTCAGGTACACCCCGCCGCCGCGCCCATTCGGCGCGTGGTTGCCGGCGATGGTGGTCTGCTCCTCCACCATGAAGATCTGGACTCCTCCCTTCGCGTAGATGCCGCCGCCGTGGTGGGCGGCGGTGTTGTTGAACACCACGGTCTGCGCCTTGAGTTCGAGCGTGGCCGTGCCGCTGCCCTCGTGCATGAAGGAAATGCCGCCACCCAAGCCCGCGCTGTTGCCGATCACGGCCACGTTGACCAGTTCCAGCGCGCCGCTGCCGAGGAAGTCGATACCGCCGCCGTGGTCGTTGCTGCCCTCGTCGCCGCCGGTGATGCCGAGGTTGCGCAGCACACGCACCCCGCCACCGCGGATCTCGATCACGCTGTCGGCCGCGCCGCCGGCGCCGCTGATCGTGGTGACGCCATCGGCCACGGGCGCGGTGCAGTGGGCGAAGCCGCCGACGATCTCCAGATCCTGGGTGCCGATCTTGATCGCCTGTGCGGTATAGATCTGGTTGCGCGCGACGTGGATGGCATCGGGCCCGGGCACGGACGCGGCCGCGTTCACGGCCTGCTGGATGGTCGGATAGTCGCAGGCGGCATCGCTGCCGACGAGGAAGGTGAGGCCGTTGGCGAACGCGGCCGGCGCCATGCCGGCAAGGGCCAGCAGCGTGAACGCCTTGCGTACCCGCGAGGACAGGGAAAAGCCGGCAAGGCGCGGCATCGAGGCGGACATGGGAACTCCTGCATGGAATGACCGGGGAGTTCCGATAAACGGAAATCCGTGCCCGACCACGCCAGCACGGCGGCGACAATGTTCTGTGCAGCAACGCCTGGCGGGTTGCGGTTCAGTTCCGATGCGGTTCCGTCAAGGAACCTTTTGAGAAACAAGATCGTAACCCATTGATTTTCCTGCGCCGGCTTTTGTAGAGCGGGGCTTGCCCCGCTGCCCTTGCTTCCCGTGCCACTCAGGCATCCGAGTCGAGCAAGCTCGACTCTACGAAAGCCAGGCGTGTTTTTCGGCGAACGCCTGCCCCGCGTGCGGGGTTGGAAAGCTGATTAGCCCCAAGCCTCAGTAGGCCGGGTTCCGCTTTTTCCCTTCTCCCCTTGCGGATCAAGGGCGCGGCTAGCGTCCGAGGGGTGGCCCGAAGGGCCGGAAGAGGGGGCGCGCGAAGCGCGTAGGCTTCCCCCTCTCCCCAACCCTCAGGCGCTAGCCGCGCCTTCGATTCCCGCAAGGGGAGAGGGGCTTTGTCCTACTACGGAACTTTAAGCATCTGGAGCGAAACCGCTCTAACGAGACCGCATTGGGTTCAGTTCCCGAATCCATCGGCGAAGATGGCGTCCGCGCCCGCGTCGATCAGTTCGACCAGGTATTCGCCGGTTCCGCCGTTCACTTCGAGCTTGTAGCCACCGGCGGCGAACTCCTGCGGGTTCACGCTGCGCCAGTCCACGACGGACAGCGTGGCGGCGGCGGGCACGAGGACGCGCACGGCAAGATCGCCGGCGCGGGCGCTGTTTCCCGTGACGATCGGCCGCACCGGGGTGTTGATCTGGAAAATGGCCGTGGTGCCCGCGCTGACGGTATAGAGGTCGTGCACCCGCAGCGTGCGCTGGCGCAGGCGCAGTTCGCGCCGCCATTGCTGGATGGGGCTGTTGTTGCCGTAGGCGGGGGCCAGTTCCGCCAGGGCCGAGAGCGTGCCGTCCGGCTCGGTGGCCAGCGTCATCGTCGATGCCGTGTTCACGCGCTGCGCCACGGTGCTGCCGTTGCGGACGAAGCGCAGCACGTTGTGCGTGTCGGTGCCCTGTTGCAGGCCGCTGTGGCTGAAGATGTTTTCGGTGACGGCGAGAAAATCGCGCGCGAACAGGGTGAATCCGCCCTGTTCCTGGTGCGCGTGGGATTGGTCGTAGGGGCCGGCGATGAAATGCAGCCACATCGCATCGGCCGCCCAGCTGGTGCGCGCGAACAGGTTGCCGGTGCCGGTGGCGTGGTAGTGAAGCGGCGTGGGTATCGTGCCGCTGCCGCCGGCCGGCAGCAGGTCGTAACGGAAGTTGAACCCGTACTGCATCCGCGGCACGGAAATGCGCGAAAGCCACCCGCTGGCGCGCTGCTGCGCTGCCGCGTCCGTGATCGCGGCGCGGGCTTCGAGCATCAGCGCGCGGTGGTAATCGAACAGCGCGGGATAGGACTCGCGCGACTGATCGCCGATGGGCGCGAAACGATCCAGCGTCGGCACGGTGGCGTGGATCCAGAAATCGATCGAGTCGCGCGCGTGGCTGTTCTGCGCGGCCAAGTCCGTGCCGGTGGCCTTGCGCCAGAGCCGGTACAGCCCGAACAGGCGCCGATGCGCCAGGCCATAGCCGGTGCCTTCGCGGCTTCCACCGCCGGTGAGCTGCGCGAAGAAGCTGGCGAGCGGCGGAAACTTCTGCGTTTCCAGGAATTGCCGCCACGAGGCGTCGTTGCTGGCCAGATGCCAGTACATGGTCGCTTCGAGAAAGCTGTAGTGGTAGTTGTTGCCGGGGTCGTTGACCGACCATCCGCTCCACGGGAACGGCTGCCCGCCCCAGCTGGCCTGGCTGTGGTTCCACACGTTCCAGACCGCCTGTTGCGCATAGGCCGCCCAGCGCGTGCGTTGCGCGGGCGTGGTCTGCGCCGCGCACCAGTCGTAGGCCAGCGCAAGATCGGAGATCATCCCGCCGACTTCCAGATAGGAATCGTAGGAGATCGCCGGCCGGCGCCCCGCCGCGATCTCGGCTTCCGCCGCGGCCACCTGGTTCTCCACCCGGCCGACCGCGTGCGTGCAGTAGGCGGGATTGCCATTCAGGCGAAACAGGTAGGCCGCATCGGACGCGGAAAACCCGTACTGGCTGCTGCCGTTGAACACGACCGAATCGACCCACTGCTTGTAGCGCAGGTAGGCGGGCGATGCGGTATCGACGTAGTCGAGGAGGTCCGGCGGAATGGCGGCGCGCAGCGTTGCCGTGCCGCCGAGAAACGCGCCCATGACGATGGGCAACAGGGCTTTGCGCATGATCCGCACCTTCGGGTCGAATGGTTCATCCAACACGAAGAACGGTTTTGCGTGGCGAAACACGCCATCGGGCGCGGGCGTGTGGGCACGCGGCCGCGCGGCCCGCGTAGAATCGCCAGCTGCACACCCACCTCCGCACACGAGCCGCCATGTCCGCCACGCTGATCGCCGTCGTCGTCGCGCTGATCCTGGGCCACACCGCAACGCCCTTGGTGCAGTTGCGCCGCTATGGCTGGTTCAACGCCTGGCTTGCGTGGCTGCGCGAGCGCAGCGGCGGCTGGTACGCCTCCGCGTTCGCGATCCTGGTATCGCTGGGCCTGCCGCTGGCGCTGTGCGCGCTGCTCCAGCACGGCCTTTCCGGCGTGTTCTTCGGGCTTTCCGGCTTCGTGTTCGGGCTGGCGATGCTGTTCTACTGCTGGGGGCCGCGCGATCTGGACGTGGACGTGGAAGCCGTGCTCGAAGCGCCCGATCCGGATACGCGCCAGGCCGCGCTGCGCACGCTGGCCGGCGAAGGCGTGAATTTGCCCGACGATGCGCAAGGCGCGGTCGCGCTGGTGTTCCGCGCCGCGAAACGGCGCTGGTTCGGCGTGCTGTTCTGGTTCCTGCTGCTCGGCCCGTTCGGCGCGCTGCTGTATCGCCTGGCCCAGCGCGGCACCGAAGCCGCCGCGCGCGAACACCTGCCCGCCGCCCAATCCGCCGCGTTCGAGCGCCTCTCGGCCACCCTCGACTGGCCGGTGGCGCAGGCGATGACGCTGGCGCTGGCGCTGGCCGGCAATTTCGATGCCGTGTATGGCGCATGGCGCGACTGGCACGATGCTCGCCGCGGCCACGAATTCGACTTCGACGCCGGCTTCCTCGACGCCGCCGCGCAGGCCAGCGTGCGGCGCGAACATGCGCATCGGGAAGCGGAAAGCGACATCGAGGCCACCGAATCGGGCATCGAGGCGCCCATCGGCGACGCGACCCCGCTTTCCCGCGCCGCGCTCGGCGAGGCGATGGGGCTGGCGTGGCGCATCCTGATCGTGTGGCTGGCGGCGCTGGCGCTGTTCGTGCTGGCAGGTTACGTCTGACCGCGGGTTTCGCCCGATCCTTCAGACCTCACCGATCCGGCTTCATTGCCAACGGCTGGCGACACCCGTCTCGAAGCCGTGCCGGAAGATGACGCAGAGGTTCTCGACCAGGCCCGCGATGGCGGGCAGCGAGTCCGGCGCGACGGTGTAGTCCGCCAGCGGGCTGGGCGCGCCGCTCGACAGGTGAATGCCGATCATGCCGGCGGCGCGGGCGCCGCTGGTGGGGTTGACCTGGCTGTTGGCGATCTCCGAGAGCAATTCACCGACGAAGGCGGTCTGGCCGATCGGCACGGGCCTCGGCAAGAGGCCGTGGGCGTAGGCGTAGATCAGCGGATTGGGCTTGGTTGCGGGGGCCTGCGAGGAGAGCACCAGAACGTCGAACTCGTCGAGGAAGGAAGGTTCGGCCATCAAGGCGTCGAGGTCGGCGCGGGTCCAGCCGGACGGCACGTTGGTGATCACGCCGACCTGCTTGCCCAAAGCGTGCAACGCATCGACCGTCTGCCGGGCTCCTGGCTTGACCACGAAGAGACCGCCGGAACCTGCCTCCACCAAGGTGTCGCCGAGATCGAAGAAGACGGCGTCGATGCAGGCGGCATCCGCCGCACCGGAGAAAATCGGTGCGAGAGTGAGGATCAGCCCGGCGAGGAAGGTGCGCCAGGGCGGAACGAGGCGACCCTGAAGGGAGGCTTGAGCGGACTTTTCGGTCATCGTTTTCTCCTCGGTGCGGGAGGAAGGATACCCGGCCTCCCCGACAGGGGTGAACCGGTGGCGAGCCAGGGCCTGTCATCCATTCCAGGATTGGCCGCGATCACCAAAGACCTGCACGCTGCTCCATCAGCCTGAAATCGGCATCGCCTTCCCCGATTCCGCCGAAGTCGTAGAACGGCGTGAAATTGGACAGCGGAACGATGCAGCGCAGCGGCAGCGGGGCGTGGGTGTCGCGCTGGAGCACCTGGGCCAGCAAAGGCTCGGTGTAGGCCACGCGCCAGCGCCGCGCCCAGCCTTCGAAGAACGCCTGTCGGTCGGTGTGCGTGAGGCCCGCTCCCTGCGCGCGGCGGGCGCGCCGTAGCGCCTCGTATCCCAGAACGAGGCCGGTCAGGTCGGCCACGTTCTCGGCGAGCGTTCTGTCGCCATCCACAGGCAGGCCGGGCAACGGTTCGTAGCGGGCGTATTGTTCGGCCAGTTGTTTCGTCTTGCGCTGGAAGATGGCGCGATCAGCCTCGCTCCACCAGTTCCGCAGCCTGCCCTGCGCATCGTAGTCGCTGCCGATGGTGTCCAGCGCATGGCCGATTTCGTGGCCGACGAGGGTTCCCAGGCCGCCGTAGTTGGAGGCATCGGCGGCGGCGGGATCGAACAGCGGCGGGCGGATGCGGCCTGCGGCAACCACCAGCGCATTGGCCGTCTGGCTGTACGCGCCGCTGATGCTGGCGGGCGAGGCCAGCCATTGGCTGGTCGGAACGCTGTCCCGCAGCCGGCGCAGGTTGCGTTTGTAGTCCCGTTCACTCGATCGCTCGAGATTCCCGATGAGATCGTCCGGATCCAGCACGATGGCCTGCCAGCCTGCCTTTTCATCGGAATGGCCGATGTACAGCGCCAATGCATCCAGCTTCTTCACCGCTTCGCTGCGCGTGGCCTCCTCCAGCCAGTCCGCTGCGCGCACGCGCTCGGCGAACGCCTGCCGCACGTCTTCGGCGATCTTCATCGCCTGTGCCCGAATCGCCGGCGAGGCGAAGCGGCGCACGTATTCGGAGGACACTTCCTCCGGCAGTACGTAGGCGATGAGTTCCGCGGCGGCCTGTTCCGGAGCGGGCGGGTTTTGCACGCCGTTGAGGGTTTTCGCGTAGAA
Source organism: uncultured Aquimonas sp. (assembly GCA_964536455.1). Lineage (GTDB taxonomy): Bacteria > Pseudomonadota > Gammaproteobacteria > Xanthomonadales > Xanthomonadaceae > Denitratimonas. Next base: position 976 of record CAZHXV010000024.1, on the reverse strand, counting down.
CGCGATGGCCGCTTCGGATAAAGCGTGGCCCAGATAGGGCGCGTAGTGCCGCAGCAGTTGCCAGCGCAGGTACGTAGTGCGCTCGCTGTGCGGAAGATGCGCGAACAACGCGGTGGCTTTTGCGAGGTAGGCAGGGGAAGGTACCTGCACGGCCTGCCCTGCCGGCATCTGCGCCGCCTTGAAGAACGTTTTCCAATCGAACTGCGGCGCGAGCTTCGCCAGTTCCTTCGCGGTGTAAAGGCCCGGGCTCGCCGGCTCCTGCATCGCCGCCGACAAGGCTTGCGCCAGTTGCGTTTCCACCGCCAGAACCTGGCGCGCTTCGGTGTCGGAATCGCCGCTTCCGGCCAGCCGCAGGATGTTCGCGACATGGGCCAGGTAGCTTTCCCGGATCCGCTGGATGCGGGCTTCCCCGCTGCGGTAGTACGAGGCATCGGGCAGGCCCAGGCCGGATGCGCCCAGATACGGCACCGCGCGGCGCGTGTCCTGCGGATCCAGCCATACGGTCGAAAAATGGAACGGCACCGGCACCGGAGAACGGCTGCCGCCGATGGGATCGCGATGCTCGCGCCCGGCCTGCGCGAACCACCGCGCCAGATCGCCACGGCCACGGATGGAGTCGATGGCATGCAGATCCGGCGCAAGCGATGCGAGGCCGCGTTCCTCGCGCCGCGCCAGATTCGTGTAGCTGGCGTAGAAATCGCCTATCGCCCGCTGCGCCGGCGAAGGCGTCGCCGCATCGCGCGCCGCATCGACGATGGCGCGGATTTCCCCGACCAGCGCCAGCGTGCTTTCCACGTACTCGCTGTTGTAGGGCATCGCTTCGGGAATCGGGTGCTGCTCCATCCACGCGCGATTGGTGGCATGGCAGAAATCCTCGCGCCCGTAGGGCAAGGCGCGTTCCGCCGCCGATGCCGGCACGAGGCTGGCGCACAACAGGACAGCGGAAAGTGCCATCGAAGTGCGTCGATGGCACTTT
>CAZHXV010000023.1:10249-21473 GCA_964536455.1 uncultured Aquimonas sp. | reverse complement strand
TGGCCTGCCCGGCCGGGGTGAAATCCAGCGGGCCGATGTACAGGTTGCGCAACTGATCCGGCGGGAACAGGGCGACCCTGCGGCGTCCGGCAACCACGCAGGCGATGTTGTCCGGCACGTCCTGGTGGGTTGCGATGCGGGTGCGGTTGCCGATCCAGATGCTGGCCAGCGGATCGCGCGCGCCCAGCGGCAGGTCGTTCTCGGCACGGAAACCCGGCAGCCAGGTGTCCAGCGTGGTGGACGCCACGTAGATCATCGGCGGCGCGTCGTGCACCGCGTACTTGACGAGGGTATCGAGCACGACCCGCAGCGGGATCTGTTCCTGGCGGAAGTTCATGCCGCTCAGATCGTTGTTGTAGAACACTCGCCCGCCGATCTCCGGCGGGCCGACCGTGGCGACCACGGGCGGTGCCTTCGGGTTTTCCAGACGGTGCAGGTAGGCCACTGCCGCCTGCATGGAGTCGCGCGCAGCCGCCGCCATCGGCCAGTGCGCCACCAGACCACGCAGTACCACCGGTTCGGCCGATGCCAGCAGTGCATCGGACAGCGCATCCGTCACATCGCCGCGACGTTCGGGGATTGGCTTAGCGCCCGCCAGCACGGCTTTGGTTCATCCTCTGGATCAGGTCGCGGAAGTTGGAAACCGAGGCCACGGCCATGAATACCGGCTCAAGATGGCCCGCGGAATGCAATTCGCCCAGCGCCGTCGCATCCAGTGCACGCAGGCGATCCTCGTTGATGGTGTAGTAGCCGGCCAGGCGATTGATGGAGCCATCGTCCAGTTCCACGTCCAGCACGAACGATTCCAGCAGCTCGTGCGCCAGCAGCGCGTCGATGAAGGCCGGCACGCGCTCGAAGCCGTTGTGCAGCGTCAGCAACACCGAAGTGATGCGCTCCAGGTAGTCCGCGTTGCCGCCGTGTTCGCGGAACAACGGCTGCCCGGCATCGCTGCGCACGCGCGGGCTGTCCAGGTCGATGTGCACGGTGAGTTCCTCGCCGCCGCGCCCGATCAGGAACGGATTGCGCTCGATCGCCAACGGCAGGTAGGGCGCATCCCAGCGCTCGCCCTCGAGGAACAGGTTGTGCCCTTCCTCGAACCCGAGCAGTGCGACGGGCGAGAGCGCGCCGTTCGAATCCTTGCGGAACACGATCGGGTAGTACGCCTGCAGGTCGCGGAACTCGGCGGGGAACGTCGCCGCGAAAGCGACGTCATCGCCCAGCGCCGCGCTGCGCCGGGTGTCGATGCGCAGGTGCCTGTGGTCGAGGTTGTTGAGCTGGACGTGTTGGGTCATCGGGTCTGGAGGCTATTGGATGGCTAGATGCGCGGCATGCCGCGGGTGTTCACATGATCGAGCATTTCGCGATGTCCGGGCAGCGCGGCCAGCATCCTGCGCGCGATGTCGGCCGATTCGCGGAAGTAGCCTTCGGCACGCGCCACGTCGTCCATGCGCCGCGTGGCCGGACGCGCCTCGGGCATGAAACCCATGCCGTAGAGGATGAACTGGTAGCTGGCCGAGGGGAACACTTCCTCGACGCGGTTGAGGTCGTAGCGCGAGGGCGGCTGGTGGCGCCACAGTTCCAGCAGCTCGCGCAACCGCTCGGGAATCGTTTCCGGCCTGTGGTTGTCGCGCCAGTACGCGCTGCCGTCGCGGCGGCTCAGCACGTAATGCAGCTTGAGGAAATCGACGATGCGATCCCAGCGGTAGCTGAAGGTGTCGTTGTAGCGTCTGGCGACGATGTCCACGGCGGTGCGGTTGGCGGGCATCTGGTCGGCGAGCATGCCGGCGGCCAGTTCCACCATCACCAGCGAGGAGGCTTCCAGCGGCTCCATGAACCCGCTGGCCAGGCCGATGCCCACGCAGTTGCGGTGCCAGGCGCCGCGCCGGAAACCGGGCCGGATAGTGATCTTCGGCAAGGTGTGGATGTCCTGCTCGCGCCCGCCGGTCGCCACGATGTAGCGGCGCAATGCTTCCTCTGCGGCTTCGTCGGTGGTGTGGGTGCTGGAATAGACATGGCCGATGCCGCGCCGGCTCTGCAGGCCGATGTCCCAGATCCAGCCGGCCTCCTGCGCGGTGGAAATGGTCTGGCAGGCGATCTCCACGCGCGGATCGGCGTAAGGCACCTGCACCGCGATGGCGCGGTCGTTGAACAGCACGTGCTTCTGCGATTCGATCTCGATGCCGTAGTGCTGGCCGATCAGAAGCGCGCGCATGCCGCTGCAATCCACGAACAGGTCGCCTTCGATCGCGCCATGCTCGCGGGTCTGCAGGGAGGCGATATCGCCATTGTCGTGCGCGTTGACACAGGTCATGTGGTCGGAGACGTGGCGCACGCCGAGTTTTTCCACGCAGTGCCTGCGCAGGAACGCGCCGAGCTTGGCGGCATCCAGGTGGTAGGAATAATTGGCCACGCTGGCCCATTCGGGCGTGGCGAACTGCTTGGGCGACTTGCCCGCTTCGCACAGATGCGCCTGGAAGCAGGTCAGCATGCTGAAGGGCACCTCGCTGTGCGCCATCCAGCCGGCCGCCAGGTGCGTTTCCAGGAAGCCCGGCGGCAGCACGAAGGGGTGGTGGTAGTAATCGCCCTGCACGTCCTCGCGCCAGTTCACGAACTTGGAGCCTTGCTTGAAGGCCGCGTCGCACTGGCGGATGAACTCGGTTTCGCTGACGCCGGTTCGGCGCAGGGTGTCGCGCATGGTCGGCCAGGTGCCCTCGCCGACTCCGACGGTGGAAACCTCGGGCGATTCGATCAGGGTGATCCGCAATCCGCTTCCGGATGCCGTGTTGTGCTCGGCCGCGAGCACGGCGGCGGTCAGCCAGCCGGCGGAACCGCCGCCGAGGATGACCACGTGCCTGACGGGATGATCCACGTGCCTACCTCATCGTCGTTGGTGCCAAAGCGCAGCGTGCATCCGCTATGGCTCCTTCGCAAAGACGAAACCGCTGGAGACCAGCGGCTTCGTCGTACCGCTGCGGCCCGTTGCCGGGCCACGATCGCCGCACCCCGGGCTTACTCGAAGTTGTAGCGCAGGCCCAGCATGTAGCGCGGGCCGGTCTGGGTGCCGTAGAACAGGATGTTCTCGTGGCGCTCGCTCAGGCGCTGGGTTTCGTCGGTCAGGTTGATGCCCTCGAACTGGATCGTGAGGCGATCGGTGACCTTGTAGCCCACGCTCAGATCCCACTGGCCGTACTCTTCGACGTACACCGGGTTGTTCTTGGCGGGGTCGGCGGGATCGCCGTCGTACTGGCCGCTGAGGAACTGGTCGCGCCAGTTGTAGGCCAGGCGCACCTGCCACTTGCCCTTGTCGTAGAAGCCCACCAGGTTGGCCGAATCGCTCAGGCCGACCAGCACCTGCTGGGGGCCCTTGGCGGCGTTGTCGTAGGACAGGCTGGCGCTGTCCACGATGGTGTAGTTGGCCGCCACGCCGAAGCCGCTGTCGCCGAACATGTGCTGCAGGTTGAGCTCATAGCCATGCAGATTGTGCGAACCGGCATTGCCCGGGGTGGTGATGCTGAACACCGTCAGTGGATCGCCGGGCAGGCCGGTGATGGTGCCGGCCGAACCTGCCGTGCTGTCCACGCCCGGCTGGCCATCGAAGTGGTCGAAGATGTACTGGCGGATGCAGCCCACGTCTTCCCCGGCGCAGCCGCCGGTGATGGCGGCGTTCCAGTACGCCCCGCCGACGGGCGTGTTTAGGCTGAACAAGGTGTCCTGGAACGAGCCTGCGCCGCTGTCGATGTAGTTGGAGATGTTCTTGCGGTAGTAGGTGGCGGAGAAGTAGCTGGCGTCGGCGTAGTACCACTCCCAGGACAGGTCGATGTTCTTGGAGAGCAGCGGCTTCAGGTTCGGGTTGCCCGCAGAACCGCTGCCGCCGTTGACGCGCAGCACCGTGCCCACGGTCTGCCCGCCCTGGATGTCCTGCCACCCGGGCCGGCCGATGGAATGGCCGTAGCTGGCGCGCAGCACCATGTTGGAAGTCAGCTCGAAACTGGTATCCAGGTTTGGCAGCCAGTATTTGTAGCCGCCGGTCATGGTGGTGAAGGCCTTGTCGCCCATCTGGGCGAAGAACTCGTTGTCGGCCACCCATTCCACCAGAACTGGTGTCATCACCTGGGCGCTGGACTCCACATCGGTCTTTTCGTACCGCACGCCAAAGGCCAGGTTGATCGGGATCGACGTCTGGAAGCTGGTGCCGTATTGCAGATAGGCGCTCCGGGTCTTCTCGGTGGTGCGCAGGTCGGCGCGGTCGAAATCGTCCGGACGGCGGGCCAGTTCCGGGTGTCCCGTGAATTCGCCCAGCGCCTGGCGCATGCGGTCGTAGTCGAACACCAGGAAATCGGCGCTGAAGCGCGGATCGTCGTGCCCGGAGAAGGCATCGAAATAGCGCGCCATGTTGTCCAGGTGCCAGTAGCTGTCGTCCCAGTCCGACGCCAGGCCGATGCCGCCCCAGTCGGCGGCCTCGTTGATGCCCCACGCGGTGCGGTTCCTGACCTCGGTATCGACCGCGCCGAACTTCAGGTTGGAGTAGTCGCCGAATTCGAACGTGCCGCTCAGGCGGCCTTGATCGACTTCCCCGAGCGAATAACCGTTCACGAACTGACGGCCCGTGACCCGTGCCTGCGAGGGATCCACGCCGCTCACGCCCGGCGGCAGCGCAATGTTGACGATGGGCAGCTCCCCATCGAACCAGACCGTGGTGTCGCCGCGCATCCAGGCGGCGGTGCCCAGGATGCCCGACGAACCCCAGTCGCTGTCCGGCTTCAGTTCGGCCTGGGAATTGTGGTAGTCGAACTCCAGGCTCAGCGAATCGGTCACTTCCCATTCGACGTTGAAACCCACCGAATCGTTCTTTGCCTTCGTGGCGGTCTTGCCGCCGGCCATCGCCAGGTCGGCGCAGCCCTCGTAGGTGCCGTTGGGGTTCTGCGCCCCGGTGCAGTTGATCAGTTCGCGGTAGAAGACCGGCCCCGCCGCCGGGCCATCGGTCCAGGCGCTTTCCACGCCCACGAAGTTGAACCACACCGACATCTCGTTGCGCTGCTGCTGGATCTTGTTTTCCGAGTAGGTGTAATCCAGCGTGGCGGTGATCCGGTCGGTCGGCGCCCATTGCAGCGTGGCCTGGCCGTTGGTGCGCTGGCGCTGCACGCCGTTGACGCTGTAGTTGAGGTTCTGCGGCACCGAGTACAGATCGGTCGGGCCGGGCAGGTTTTCGTTGCCCGGCGTGCCCGGCGCGATCGCGCCCCAGCCGCCTTCGCCGCCGAAATGGGTGCGCCAGCCGCTGGTCACGCCGACCTGGCTGAAACCGCTGTCGCGGCTCTGGTGGCTGCCGGTCAGGGCGATGCCGAACTTCCCGTCGGCGAAGGCCCGGCTGAAGATGCCGGAAAACTCGCCGGTGAAGTCGTCGCCCTGCATCGAATCGGGAAGGTTGCCGTTGGAGGTGTCATTGACGGCCTTGATGCCGAAATTGGCCAGCGGCCCGCTTTCCAGCGGCCGCGCGGTCTTGATGTTGATGGTCGCGCCGATGCCGCCGGTCGGGTTGGACGCCAGGCCGGTCTTGTAAACCTCCACCGCGGATACCGCTTCGGACGCCAGGTTGGCGAAATCGAAGGCGCGCGAATTGGAGACGGAAAAACCGTTCAGCAGCGCACCCGGCATCTGGCGGCCGTTGAGCAGCACCAGATTGTGATCCGGCCCGATGCCGCGCACCGTGACCTTGGAACCTTCGCCGCTGGCGGTGCGGTCGATCGACACGCCACTGATGCGTTGCAGGGATTCGGCCAGGTTGGTGTCCGGGAACTTGCCGATGTCCTCGGCGACGATGCCATCCACGACGCCTTGCGCATCGCGCTTGAGGTTCATCGCCGATTCCAGACTGCCGCGGATGCCGGAGACGACGATGGTGTCCAGTTCCTTGGCCTCGTCCGCCTCCGTGGCCGAACGGGCTTGCTGCCCTTGCTGCGCTGCCGCCGTGTGTGCAAGCGCCAGCAGCAATGCCGACGCCAGAAGCCGCTTCTTGGGCATGCCCTGCGACTGATTCATGTGGTTACCCTCCCCAGGATATTTCTTGATCGCCATTGCGTGTAGGACGGACGCGGCGCGTCCGTTGGGGCCATTGGAAGCCAGAGTGACAGCGCTGTCAAACTGCACTGCAACATGAGCGGGTGCGGCGATGAAGGCAGCGTCTTCAGATCATGCGGAAGGTCAGGAGATACGTACAATAAGTTGATTTTTATTTGTTTATTTCTCCATAAAGAAGGATTCCCCCGCCCCTGCGGAAGGCGCTCGTCCGTTATGCGGAGAATTCATGCTGCTACACAGCACGAATCATCGGAAATTGTCGTCACCGATCCGGCCTGCAACAATTCCGCCGGATCGGTTCACTCCACCGCCAAACTTCGCTTCCGCCGCCGTGCCGGTGCGGGAAGTGGCCACGGGGGATCGGCGGAACGGCGGCGTTTATCGCGGCAGTGGTAGCAGTTCGAAGCCGTCGCGGAAGATGGTGCGCACTACGTCGATGTCGGTGGCGATGTTGTCGTCCGGCTCGGGATCGTCGTAGCCGGGCGGCACGGCCAGCTCCACCCGGTAGATCAGGTGCGGATCGAACGGCCCCACTTCGGAGGACAGTTCCAGCGTGGCAGTCGCGCCGGGTGGCAGATTCAGCAGGGTGGAAAGATCGCCCGCGCCGGTGTCCGGCATGCAACTGCCGCCGTGGTTCACCGCGCAAGTCCACAACGCATCGAGCAGTTCCGGCGGCTGCTGATCGTCGAGCGGCATGGCGAGTGCCGGCACGTCGCCGGCGTTGGTGACGCGGATGCGATACAGCACCAGATCGCCCGGATCGCTGGCGTTGGTGCCATTGTTCACGAACACCGCCAGGCCCGGCGCCGGGGCGTCGTCGTCGAGGATTTTTGCCTGCGCGCCCGCCAGTACGACCGGGCACGGCGAACCGGCGCACTGCACCGCGCCGAACACGATGCGGAAGGTTTCGGTCGGCTCCAGTTCCCCGTCGTCGAGAATCGGAATGGAAATCGTGTGGTCGCTGGCCGGATCGCCGTCGTGCAGCAGCGTGCCCGAGCGCGCGACGTAGTCCTCGCCGGCGCGGGCGGTGATGTCCTGCGTGCTCCACGGCACGGAGAAACCGCCGGGTACCGGCACATCGAGCGAGAACGCCAGGGTGGCGACGGCGGCCGGATCGCCTTCCGTCACGCTGGCATCGACCAGCGTCAGCGTGGCTTGCGGCAATACGACATGGGGCCAGTCGAGGCTGGCGAAGACCGGGAAGTGGTTGTCGTCGCCGCCATAGTGCGCCTGCACCCACGATTCGCCCGGCGGCAGCGCGGTAGTGTCGCAGACGGCGACGATATCCCCGCCCGCTTCGGCCAGCGGCGCCGCCTCGCACAGCGTGGAACCCTCGAGCGTGAAATCCACGATGCCGGTCGGCGTGTGGCCGCTGTCCGCGTGCAGGGTTGCCGTCAGTCGAACCACGTGGTTCTCCAGGCTGGGGTTCGGGGCGCTTGCAAGCGCCATCCATGGGAAATGCCGGTTCACCCGGAGCGTCACCGGCTCGGAGATCGACGGCGCATTGGTGGCGTCGCCGAGGAAGATGGCGACGATGGCGTGCTCGCCCGTGGGAAGCGCGGAGGAAGTGCATTGCACGTTGCCGAACGTCAGCATGACGCTGGCGCACAGCTCGACGCCGCCGCCGCAGTCGGCCGGCGTCAGCGTCGGCGTGCCGTCGGCGCACACCTTCACCGCGCCACTCACTGCCGGCGCGGCGCCATGCCCGACGTGGACCGGAATGACCGCCATCGCGCCCACGGTCGCATCGCCGAGCGGATCGGCTACCTGGGTCTGGGTCCAGCGCCGTACCAGCACGCTGCCCTCCCCGCTGCTGGCGGCGAAGCGGCCACTGACGCCCGGTTCGTAACTTGCAACCAGCGTATGCGTGCCCGCCGTCTTCGCGAGCACCAGCTCGCAGCCGGATTCGGCGGCGAGCGAGAAACTGCACGAGGGGCCGCCGACGCCATCCTCGATGCGCACCTGCCCATCCGCGACGCCGCCGCCCGGCGACAGCACGGATACACCAGCCTCCACCCACACCGGATCCGGGTCGCCGGTATTCGGGTATTGCGACTGCGCCGGATCGACCAGAAGAATCTGCGTCGCCGTGGCTGCCGCATCCACCTCGAACGCCCGCAACGCCGTGCCCGCACCCACCTCGCCATTGCCGCCGTAAGCGGCCTGCAACACGTGCGCGCCGGGTTCGAGCGGCGCGGCGACTGCACATTCGGCGATGCCCGCCACCACGGCCGCGTCCGCGCACAGCAGGGTGCCGCCGCCGCAATCGGGCGGCGATGCGGAAGCCGTGCCGCCATCGCAGAAGGTCGCGCTGCCGCCGTCCGGCGCGCCTTCGATTTCCAGCCGCAGGTTCACGCCTTCGCCATACACCGCACTGATGGCGGGAAAGCCGCCGCTGTTGCCGGCCACGAGCTGCATCCCGGCCAGCAGCGGCGCGGAACAGCTCGCCTCGCTGCCGCCCGGATCGCCCTGGCAGATCCAGAACCACGGGCCGCTGCCCGTCACCGGCCCGGCCTCGCCGCTGCCGCACAGGTTTTCCTGCGGAGCCGTTGTGGCGGGCACGCCGTCCGCTGCGCCGCACTGTCCATCGCTGATCTGCGCGCGTTCGTAAGCACCGATGTCGGCAGCCGTGCCGGAAACGCGCGGAAAGCCCGGTCCGCGCTGATCGAAATCCAGACCGTCCGGATTGCTGCCGGCATCCAGCGCCGGGCTGCCGGCCCCGAGCGCATGAGTCGGGGTGAGGCCGCCGTTGCTGGCCAACGGCGAAAGCTGCGGATCGGCGCTCAGCGGCGGCTCGTCGAACACGACGCCATCGCCGAAACGGCCCACCAGATTGTGGTTGCCCCCCACGATCATGGGGCCGGTGACGAATTCGGGATGCTGGTTGAGCACGTCCGCGCCGGCGGCATCGGCATCGCTGCCGACACTGTTGCCCCAGACCAGGGTGCTGTCCATGCGCGACATCGGCGGCGGCGGTTCGCCCGCCATCCCCGCCACGACTCCGTACAGTGCGAAACCGCCGCCGCCCAGCCCGGCATCGTTGCCGGTCAGGGTGCTGTTGCGCAGCACGGTGGGGAACCAGTTCGAGGTCACGTGGATGCCGCCGCCGTAACCGCTGGCGCTGTTGCCGCTGACGGTGCTGTTGCGCAGCGTCAGGCCGCCGTATTCCACCCACAGCGCGCCGCCGTCGCCGCCGTGATTGTGGTTGTCCGACAGCGTGCTGCCGTGGACGTCGAGCGTGCCGTTGCCGTAGATGGCGATGCCGCCGGCACGGCAGAAATCCGTACCGGTGCAGTGGTTGCCTTCGACATGGCTGTCGATCAGGCGCGTCAGGGGCGAATAACTCGCCAGCAGCGCGCCCGCACCATACGCGGACGACACGTTGCCGCGCAGCACGCAGCGTTCCAGTTGCACCGTCCCACCTTCCGACACGATGCCGCCGGCGGCGTAGACCGACTGGTTGTTCTCCACCACACAGTCGCGCAGCGTCGCCCGGCCATTGGAAAACACCGTCAGCCCGCCAGCGTTCGGGCCGGGTGGCGTGGCGGTGCGCCCGCCGCGCAGCGCGACCCCGTACAGGCGCAGATGACGCGGCGGCGGGCTGGACTCGAACCACGTGCCCAGCTGCATCAGCCCGAAGAACGCCGCCGCGCCCGTCGGGCGCTCGATCGTCACACCGGCCCCGCCGTCGATGGTCAGGTCGGCGGCGGTCACGGTCAGTGTGCTGGCAGCGTTGTCGGCCAGGGTCACGATGTCGATGCCGGGGGCGAACCCGATCAGGTCGTCGCTGCCGAACGCGCCGGTCGCAGCGCAGCCGCTCCCGGACGTGGATTGGGCGTTCATCGCCGCGATCGCCTGCCGCAGCGTGCAATCGGACGGCCCGCCGGCATCGCCCGGCGTGGTCACCGCGATGGTCGCAGCACGAACGGACGGGAAGCACAGTGCGCCCGCCATCAGCAGGGCAAGGAGAGTTTTCATTGGCTCGGCTCCGGTGGAGTGGAGGGGACGGCGCGCGCTGCACGCCGGCGGTTCGACGAAGGCTTGCGGGCGCGCGGCGCAGCCTCGTCCCGCGCCGGCGGATCGAGAAAGGCCGCCAGCGCGTCGATCTCGGCGGCCAGTACGCCGCTCCCCGCAGTGGGTGGCGGAGTGACGGGAACGGGCGGCGGGGCTGGGTTTTTCCTCATGTCCACAGCGTGCGGCAGCGGCGCGCGGCGGGTTTGAGCCAGCGCCTCAAAGGTTTGAGGTTGCGCCTCAAATTTCCGGCCCCCTGCCGCCCCGCCCGCTGTCGCCATGAATCAACGGCTTCGGCCACGAAACCCGCGCCTTGAGGCTCCGGCTCAAACCTTTGAGGCCACGGCTCAAACCTGCCGCTGGCCTTGGCTTCAGGCTGCGGGCATGAAGAAAACCCCGCCCGCCGCCACTCCACGTGACCGCGCCACCCCACTCGTCGAGGTGTCTCCGATGAACGTTTCCTCCCATCGTTTCGCCCGGCTCCGTTGTCTGCTGCCGTCCGGCACGCCGGCATTTCTGGCGTTGCTGCTGGCGCTGCCGGGCGGGAACGGGGCGGCGCAGGTGGGCGATCCAACGGTGACGCAGGTAGCCGGTGGCGCTAGCCACACCTGCGCGCTGACCAGCGCCGGTGCGGTCAAATGCTGGGGATGGAACCGCTTCGGCCAGCTCGGCAACCCCACGAACTCGGGCACCTCCACCCCCAATGACGCCCCGCTCGACGTGCAAACCCTGGGCAGCAGCGTGGTTGCCATTGCGGCGGGATATCACCACACCTGCGCGCTGACCAGCGCCGGTGCGGTCAAATGCTGGGGACTCAACCGCTACGGCCAGCTCGGCAGCACCACGAACTCGGGCACCGACAATGCCAATGACGCTCCATTCGACGTGCAGACCCTGGGCAGCGGCGTGGTCGCCATTGCGGCGGGATATTTCCACACTTGCGCGCTGACCAGCGCCGGCGCGGTCAAATGCTGGGGATTCAACCGCTACGGCCAACTCGGCAGCCCCACCAACTCAGGCACCGACAATGCCAACGACATTCCATTCGACGTGCAAGCCCTGGACAGCGGCGTGGTCGCCATCGCGGCGGGAGAAAGGCACACCTGCGCGCTGACCAGCGCCGGTGCGGTCAAATGCT
>CAZHXV010000023.1:0-10149 GCA_964536455.1 uncultured Aquimonas sp. | reverse complement strand
AAGGCACACCTGCGCGCTGACCAGCGCCGGTGCGGTCAAATGCTGGGGATGGAACATCTTCGGCCAGCTCGGCAACCCCACGAACTCGAGCACCGACAACGCCAACGACGCCCCGCTCGACGTGCAAACCCTGGGCAGCGGCGTGGTCGCCATTGCGGCGGGACAAAGGCACACCTGCGCGCTGACCAGCGCCGGGGCGGTCAAATGCTGGGGATGGAACCGCTACGGCCAGCTCGGCAGCCCCACGAACTCGGGCACCGACAACGTCAACGATGCCCCGCTCGGCGTGCAAACCCTGGACAGCGGCGTGATCGCCATAATGGCGGGGGAATCCCACATCTGCGCACTGATCAGCGCCGGTGCGGTCAAATGCTGGGGACGGAACTACTTCGGCCAGCTCGGCAGCCCCACGAACTTGGGCACCTCCACCCCCAACGATGCCCCGCTCGACGTGCAAACCCTCAGCGACATCCAGCCCGCCGGCCAGTCCATCGCCTTCGCTCCCCCCGCGTCGCTGCTTCGCGGCCCCAGCCTTGTGCTGTCGGCCACCGCCACCAGCGGCGAGGAGGTGGTTTTCGACACCTGGACACCGGACACCTGCACCCTCGACGGCGACACCCTCACTGCCACCGCCACCGAACTTTGCGGCGTGCGCGCCTCGCAACCCGGCTCGGACGATTACGCCGCCGCCCCGCAACAATTGCGCCTGATCCGCATTCTGCGCAACGACGCCCTGACGCTGAATGTCAGTGGCCAGGGCAGCGTCGAGGTTTCGCCCGACCCGGCCACGGACGGCATCGGTACCTGCACCGAAACCCAATCCCCCTGCACCGCGATCTATGGCGAGGGCGACGCCACCGATCTCACCTTCGTCGCCAGCCCTGTCGCCGGCTGGCACCTGGACGCATGGAGCGACGACTGCACCGAGGACGGCGCCGATCCGCTGCTCGCCAGCCTCGTGCTGGGTGCTGACAAAACCTGCACCGCCACCTTCGCCATCGACCAGCACCCCGTCACCGCCAGCGTCTCCGGCGGCCACGGCGGCATCGCGCCGCCCTCGCAGACGGTGAACCACGGCGATGCGGCAGCTTTCACCGTGACGCCGGACGCCGGCTACCACGCCGCGCTGAGCGGCGACACCTGCGCGCCCGCCGACAGCGGTGGCGGCGTCTGGACGGCGGCGAACATCACCGCCGCCTGCGCGGTGACGGCGAGCTTCACGCAGAACGCCGCCGCCGCGATCTCGGTGCAGGGCGGCACCGCGCAATCCACGCCGGTGCTGGCCGCCTTCGCCAATGCGCTCGCGGTGCGCGTGGCCGATGCCGGCGATGCGCCGTTGCAAGGCATCGCGGTGAACTTCGCCGCGCCCGCTGCCGGTGCTGGCGCGGTGCTGTCGTCCGCCAGCGCCGTCACCGATGCCAACGGTCTGGCCAGCGTCACCGCCACGGCCAATGCGGTTGCCGGCGGCTACACCGTCACCGCCAGTGTGGACGGCGTGGCGACACCGGCCAGCTTCGCGCTGGAAAACACGCCCCTTTCCGCCACGCTCGCGCTCGCGGTATCGCCTGCGATGACGTCGCCCGGCGGCACCGCCACGCTGACCGCCACGCTCACCGGCGAGGGCGCGCTCACTCCCACCGGCAGCGTGGATTTCCTCGTCGATGGGGTGGTGGTGTGCGCCGCCGTGCCGGTGGACGCCGACGGCATCGCCACCTGCATCGCCGGGCCATTCGCGCCCGGCCAGCACCCGGTTTCCGCCAACTATTCCGGCGATGCCGCGCACGCTCCGGCGGCCAGCGCCGCCGGCATCACGCTCGGCGTGAGTGCGACGCCGGCGGCGCTGGTGCCGGTGAACGGCGCGTGGGCCTTGGCATCGCTGATTGCCTTGGTCGGGCTGTTCGGCTTGTTCGGCGCCACGCCGATACCGCGAGCCAGAGGGTAACCCCGCGCTCCAGAGCGGTTTTGGCGGAAGTGCTTACATTTCCGCCGCACCCGCGAAGGCGCGTGCCCAGCGACGTTGCTTTTGATTCACAAGAGAAAAGACGCTGGATGCCCGCCTTCACGGGCATGACGAGGGGATGCAGGTTTTTCGAGGTTCCCTTTCTTGACGCAGCCAAGGCTGGTTCTGATCCCTACCCCCGCGAAACCGTCGGCGCGTGCCCGAACTGGCGACGGTAGGCGTGGGAGAACGCCGACAGGCTCGGAAAGCCCGTCGCATAGGCCACTTCGGAGACGTTGCCGGCGCCTTCTGCCAGCAGCCGCGCCGCGCGTTCCAGCCGCAACCGGCGCAGGCAGGCGGCGGGGGTTTCTCCCAGTTCGGAGAAACGCCGGTCCAGCGTGGCGCGGGAAACGTGCATGGCCTGGGCCAGATCGTCCGGGCGCAGGTGCTCCTCGTGCAGGTGCGCGTCCAGCCACGCCAACGCGCGGGCGAGGAAGGCCGAGGATGGGGCGTCTTCCGCAACAACCGCCGGCGGCGGCGCGGAGGCTGCGGCCAGGCGTTCGCGCAGGCGGCAGACGGTGGCGAAGGCGGCGCGCAGGTGGGCCAGCAGCACCTGCGCGTCGAAGGGTTTGCGCAGGTAGTGGTCGGCGCCACTGTCCAGGCCACGCACTTCGTCGGCATCGCCGGCACGGGCGGTGAGGAAGATCAATGGCACGCCGCGCAACTGCGGATCCGCGCGCAGGGCGCGGGCCAATCCGAGACCATCCAGGCGCGGCATCGCGATGTCGCTGACGATGAGATCGGGCAGGCGCTCGCGCGCCAGCGCCAGCGCCGCCGCGCCATCCCCGGCTTCGTCCACGTCGAAATGCGGATCGAGCACGTCGCGCAGGTAGGCGCGCAGGTCGGCGTTGTCCTCGGCCACGAGCAGGCGCAGGCGCGGCAGCGGCTGCGCCGGGGCATCGGCTGCGGATTCGGTATCGAAGGGCACGGGAATGGGCGATACGGTCGTCGTCGGCATGGCCGCCGCCCCCGCCGCCGGCAGTTCCAGAACGAAGCGCGCTCCGCCCGAACGTCCGGCTTCCGCCCACAGCCGGCCTCCGTGCAGCGCGGCGATTTCCCGGCACAGCGCCAGTCCCAGCCCCGCGCCCTCGCGCGATTTCGTCGCGGCGCTGCCGACCTGCGCGAAGCGGTCGAAGATGCGCTCGCGCCACGTCTCCGGGATGCCGGGGCCATCGTCCTCGACCGCGATGCGGACGCGCCCGGATTCCGGCGCGTCGAGCCGGACAGCGATGCGCCCGCCACGCGGAGTGAACTTGATCGCGTTGGACAGGAGGTTGCCGAGCACGCGCACGATCTGTTCCTCGTCCGCCGTCACCTGCGGCGCAGACGGCGGCAGTGCGACATCAAGCGACAGCCCGGCATCGCGCGCCAGCGGTTCGAACGCGGCCACGCTCTCGCTCACTACGGCGGCCAGATCCAGCGTCACGGGCGCGAGCGGGAAGCGCTGCGCGTCGAGGCGTTCCAGATCCAGCATCTGCTCGATCATCCGTTCCAGCCGGCTGCCGTTGCGCAGCATCGCCTCGATGCGCGCCCCGCCCAGCGTCTGGCCGCGCGCGGCATCGCGCAGCGGGCCTAGGATCACCGCGAGCGGGGTGCGCAGTTCGTGGCTGACGTTGGCGAAGAAGCGCGATTTGGCCTCGGCCAGCCGCGCGATTTCGTCGCTCTGCTGCTGCACCGTGGTGAGCGCATCCTCGGTCGCGCGCTGCTGCGCGTGCAAGGCGGAAGTACGCTCGGCCACGCGCCGTTCCAGTTCGCGCTGGCGTTCGCGCGCGGCGCGGCCACGACGCCACAGCCAGAACCCGAGCGCGCCGAGCAGCGCCGCCACCAGGCCGCCCCGGAACGCGGCGGTTTCCCACCACCGCGCCGGCAACGCGATCTCGATCCGTGCCGGTGGCCCGAGCACACCGGCGGCGGCATCCAGCGCCGCCACCTCGATCGCGTGCCGGCCCGGCGGCAGGCGGCTGAAACGCAGCAGGCGCTCGGGGCCGATGTCCTGCCATGCCTCGCCGTCGGACAGCAGGCGATAGCGGAAATACAGCGGCTCGGTCAGGGTTTGCGACAGCCCGGTCAGGCGCAGCGCGAAGCTGCGCTCGCCCGGCGGCAGGCGCAGGTTCGGTGCAGCGGCAAGGCTGCGTCCGTCCGGCAGTTCGATGGATTCGAACGCGATGCGCGGCGGCGTGGGCGCTTCGACATCGCGCGCCGGGTCGAACAGCACCACGCCGCCCTGGGTCGGAAACGCGATGCGGCCATCGTCCAGCACCATTCCGGCACCCTGCACGCCGCCGTTGCCTTCCTGGTTCGGCACGCCGTCGTGGCGGGCGAACACGCGCGGATGCAGCCGCACGCGCGGATCGGCAAAGGCCGCGTCCAGCGCCTCGCGCTCGATCCAGAACACGCCGCGGTTGCTGTTGAACCAGACCCGCCCGCGCCCATCGTCGAGAATGCGGTGCAGGCTGTCGGCATGCAGGCCATTGGCGATGGAAAGACACGTTGCGCGCGCGTTTTCCAGACGGCACAGGCCGCGATCCTCGGTCGCGATCCACAGGCTGGCATCCGGTGCTTCATGCAGGTCGCGCACCGCCTCGCTCGCCAGTCCATCGGTGCGACCGAAACGCCGCCACGCGCCCGCCGCATCGCGCCGCCACACGCCACGTTCGGTGCCGAACCACAGGCTGCCGTCGCGCGTTTCCAGCATCGCGCGCACGCCGCTGCGCTGATCGTCGCCTGCGTCCCAACGCCCGTCCGGCGCGCGCCGCCACAGGTGCGATTCGCCGCCGATCCACAGGCTGCCGTCGCGGCTGCGGTGGATGGCGCGCACGTCTTCCAGCAGCAGCGCTTCGGGAAAATCCGCCGGCCACGCGCAGTCGCTGCCGCGCACCCGGCACACGCCGCGCTGGCCGATCAGCACGCTGCCGTCGCGCTCGACGAACACGGTGCGCAGGTAGTTCGCGTCGATACCCAGATACCGCGAGCGATCGTTGCCTTCGATCCGCAACGCCAGCGGTGCGCCCGCCACGCCATCGCGCCACGGCGTCACGCCGTGCAATGCGGACACCCACAGCGTGCCGTCCGGCGCCTGCGCCAGTCCGTAGGCGGCGTCGTGACCGGACTCGGGCCGCGCATCGAGCACCTGCACCCGGCGCGGACGCAGGCGCAGCAGGCCATCGCAGGCGCTGGCGAGCCAGACCGTGCCCTGCGCGTCGAAAGCCAGATCGCGCACCGGGCAGCGTGCTTCGTACACCCGCACACCATCGCGCAGCAGGTATTCGACGGCGTTGGTCCACAACGCGCCGTCCGGGGCGCGGGCGAGCAGGCGATGCAGATCGAACGCCAGCCCCGCTTCGCTGCGGCCCGATGCAGCATCGAGTCCGTCGAGCCAGGTATTGCCCTGGTTGTGGCGGATCAGCACTCGGCCATCGGCGTGGATGCCGAGCGCGAATGCATCCAACCCTGCGGTCACGGGCAGCAGGCGATACGCGCCCTCGGAAATCGCGAACACACCCACGCGCGTGGCCGCCAGCACGCCGCCCTGTGGCGATGCCACTATCTGCCCCACCACGGCGGGCCAGCGTCCCGCCGGCAGTTGGCGGCGCTCGGCGATGCGTCCGCCGCGCGCGCGGTGTACCGTGCCACCGGCCTCGCCGATCCACAGATCGCCTTCGGCGTCGCGCAACAGGCTGCGAACCTCGCCCACGCCCTGCCCTGCGAACAGCGCCTCGAAGCCCTGCCCGTTCCAGCGCGCCACACCCGCGCCGGTGGCCGCCAGCAGCGCGCCGTCGCTGTCGGCGAACAGGCCGTACACGCGCGCATCCGGCAGACCCATGCCTTCGTCCGCGAGCACGAAACGTTCGCCGTCCAGGCGCGCCAGCCCGTTGCGCTCGCTCAGTACCCAGAGCGTGCCATCCTGGGCGCGATGCAGTGCGATCAGACGCCGTGTGCCCAATACCTGGCTGCTGTCGAACACCACAAAACGGCGGCCATCGAAGCGCGCCAGCCCGTCGAAGGTGGTCAACCACAGGTAGCCTTCGGGATCGCGATGCAGCGCGGTGACACCGTTGACCGGCAGGCCCTCGTCCACGCCCCAGCGATCGACCAGGTATGCCTCCTGTTCCGCCGTCGATGCGCGCACGGCGGCAGCCGCGAGCAAGGCGAACAAGGCCAGGATCAGCCGCCTGCCCATCGTCTTCGCTCCCGTGCCACGATCCCGCCCATGTGTCGGCGCCCTTCCATTGAAATGCCGGAGAAACGTTGCCGGAAGCGTTCCCCCCCTACACCGGCGCAGGCCCGGTGGAGCGCCGCAGTTGCAGCGCATAGGGCACATCGACGATGCCGCCGGTATTGCGTTCGCGGATTTCCTTGAGCAGTTCAAGGCCCGCCAGGCGACCCATTTCGCGGGTGGGCTGGCGCACCGTGGTCAAGGCCGGATGGATCTGGCGCGAGATGGGCGTGTCGTCGAAACCGCAGACCGAGACGTCCTCCGGCACCGAGAGACCGCGCTCGAAGGCGGTGCAGATCACGCCAGCGGCCATGTCGTCGTTGGCAGCGATGATGGCGGTGGGCGGCTCGGGAAGGTCGAACAGGCGATTCGCACCGGCGACGCCGGATTCGTAGGAGAACTCGCCATCCACCACCAGCGCGGGATTGAAGCGCAACCCGGCCTGTTTCATCCCATCGCGATAGCCGGCCAGGCGCCAGATGCTGGCACCGTGTTCGGGATGGCCCTTGATGTGGGCGATGCGACGGTGCCCGAGCGAGGCCAGGTAGGCCACCATTTCGCGGATGGCGCTGCGTTCGTCCAGCACCACGCCGATGCGGCGGTGTTCTTCCTTCGGGGAGATGCTGGCGTAGGGGATGTCCAGGGCATCGAGCCGATCCATCAGCGCTTCGTTGTCGGTCAAGGGCGGCGTCAGCACGACGCCATCCAGGCGCGATTGCAGCACGAGCGCCTCGACCCGCTCTGCGATGTCGCCAGCGGAATGATCCAGCGGCGCGAGCATCATGTTGTAGTGCTGCGCCAGGCAGGTGTCGAGCACGCCGAGCACGACCTCCATCAGGTAGTTGCCCGACGGGTTGTCGTGCATCAGCGCGATCAGGTAGGAGCGCTTGCCGGCCAGCATCCGCGCGGAGGGGTGCGGGCGGTACTTGAGCTTTTCCACGGCGGCCTCGACTGCCAGCCGCGTGGCTTCGGAGACGTTCGGCTCGTGGTTGAGCACGCGCGAGACGGTCTTCATCGACACGCCCGCCGCCTCGGCAACATCCTCGATTCGCACGCGCCTGCCGCCCAAACGATCCGTCCTTTGCTTTGCCTGTTGCCAAGGCGGGGGATGTTAGCTCATCGCTGCGGCCCGTAGCTCTCCAGCGCCAGCGCCGCCGCGCCAAGCAAACCCGGATGTGGATGCACGATGGCCAGCGTGGGCACGCGCGCCATGAGCGGGGAAAACCGGCCCTTGTGTTCGAAGCGCTGACGGAAACCGGAGTGCTGGAGGCTGCCCAGCAGCCGGGGCACCATGCCGCCGGCCAGGAAGGCGCCGTCCCAGGAACCCAGGGTCAGCACCAGGTCGCCCGCAATCGCACCGAAGATGGCGCAGAACACATCCAGTGTGCGCACGCACAGCGCATCTCCCGCCGCGGCACCGGCGGTGATGTCGGAAGGTTCCAGCGTGCCCGGGTCGAGCCCCGCGATGACGCGCAGCGCGCGGTGCAGGTTCACCAGCCCCGGCCCGCAGACCAGGCGCTCGTTGGAGACGCGCCCGAACTGGCGCGAGAGCTGTTCCAGCACGGCGGCTTCTTCGGGCGTACCCGGCGGAAAACTGACGTGGCCACCTTCGGAATCCAGCGGATAGCGGTGGCCGTTGCGGATCAGCAGACCGCCCACGCCCAGGCCCGTGCCCGGGCCGATCACCGCGTAGGTGCGCGGGGCCGACAGCGGCGCCGGCGTCCACGGCACGCCGCCGACCGATACCACGTCTTCGACGCCCAGCAGCGAAACCGCCATCGCCTGCGCGCCGAAATCGTTGATCAGCTTCAAGCCGTCGAAGCCCAGCGCCTCGCGCGTGCGGGAAAGCGAGATCACCCACGGATGGTTGGTGATGCGGGCCTCGTCGCCGTCGATGCGCCCGGCCACGGCGAAGACGCCGTTGGCGGCGCTGGCGCCGGTCTGTTCCAGGTAGTGGCGTGCCGCGTCGGCCAGGGAGGGAAAATCGACCACCTTGAACTCGCGCACGCTGTCGGCGAGCAAGGGTGCTGTCGCATCGCAATCGGCCAGCGCGAAGCGGGCATTGGTGCCGCCGATGTCGGCGAGCAGGACGTGTTCGTTGCCGCTCATGGATTAGCCAGGACTCGATTTGCCGGTGTGGAGGGATTCGATGCGATACGGCGCTGCGGGCGCTTTCCTCGGTTCCGCGCCCGCAGCGAAAAGATGGCGGAAGGCGCTACTGGATCGGGCAATCCAGTTTGTAATCGTCGGCGGTGGCCGCGGTCACCTGCGCCAGCGCCAGTTTCAGCCCGGCACTGCCGCGGATCGCGAACGGTGCATCCAGCTTCGCCGGGTCCGCGCCGGCGGCACGCAGGCATTTCAGCAACACACCCGCTTTCAGCCACTGCCCGCGGGGCAGACTGGCGAGCCATGTGCCGATGGGCAGTTCGGCGCTGGCCTCGCCGCTGCGTGCGATCAGTGCCACGTCGCCATCGGCGGGCAGCGCGTCGATCCGCAGCGTGGCGACCAGTTTCACGTCGCCATTGGTTTCCCGGCCCAGATCGAGCGGCGCGGTGGAGAGCAGTTCCGCCGTGGCCTTCCCCGTCCAGACCAGCCGGCGCGCGCCTTCCTGGCGCTCGAAGTCGATGGCGTTCAAGGCCAGCGTGCCATCGGCGGTGGCGGCTTGCGGGTGCATCACGTCCGCGATGCCGCCATCGGCGCCGATCAACCGCAGCCGCAGGCCCAGGCTGGCGACGCCGTGCGAGAAGAACACGTTGGCCTGCGAGACTTGCCCGGCGATACCGGATTCCTCCGGCAGCGGCTCGAGATTGCCGTCATCGGCGTAGGTGAGGCCGTAACCGAACGCGAACTGTGGGTCGTAGCCGTCCTGCCCGACGTTGTTGACGAACTGGTCGGCGCGGCGCGGCCAGGAGAAGCTCAGCCTGCCCTTGAAATCGTGCTGCACCTGGCTGTCCGCGCGGCGCAGAAGTACGTCGGCGACGCCGCCGCCTTCCGAGCCGGGAAGCCAGGCCGCAACGAAGGCGTCGGCGGCGTTGATCTCGCGGTTCATCCACAGCGGCCTTCCGCTCAGGAACACCGCGACCACCGGGATGCCCTCGGCTTTCAGGCGACGGATCAGCTCCAGATCGGCGTCCTCGCCAGGACGGTACAGCAGGTTCGGAATGTCGCCCTGGAATTCGGCA
This sequence comes from uncultured Aquimonas sp., assembly GCA_964536455.1. GTDB lineage: Bacteria > Pseudomonadota > Gammaproteobacteria > Xanthomonadales > Xanthomonadaceae > Denitratimonas. Next base: position 752 of record CAZHXV010000023.1, on the reverse strand, counting down.
TAGGGGTTCTCGCCGAACACGACGACGGCCGCATCGGGTTTATTCCGGAACTGACCGTCGATGGCCAGTTCCGCCTGCCCGCCGGCGGCCTCCACCTGTGCCTTCAGCCCTTCCCAGATCGAATCGGCGTTCGGGTAATCGGCGCGTGTGGTGCCGGTGCCCTGCCAGTTCAGCGTCCAGCCGCCGGATTGTTTGCCCAGATCGTTCGCGCCGTCGCCGGCCACCAGCAGTTTGCGGCTCGGGGAAAGCGGCAGTACGCCGCCCTGGTTCTTCAGCAGCACCAGCGATTCGCGCACCGCCTGGCGCGCCACGGCACGGTGCGCGGGCGCGCCGAGCAGCTCGAACTTTCCGCCGAGCGCGCGCTGCGAAGGCCTGGGTTTCTCGAACAGGCCCATGCGGAACTTCACCCGCAGGATGCGGCGCACCGCGTCATCGAGCCGTGCCATCGGGATCGCGCCGGATTTCACGTGCGCCAGCGTGCTGTCGTACAGCCCTTTCCAGCTGTCGGGCGCCATCGCCATGTCCAGCCCGGCGTTGAACGTGGCGGCGCAATCGGTGTTGGTGCAGCCCTTCACCTGGCCGTGGCCATTCCAGTCGCCGACCACGAAGCCGTCGAAATTCATGCGGCCCTTGAGCACGTCGGTGAGCAAGTCGCGGCGGCCGTGCATCTTCTCGCCGTGCCAACTGTTGTAGGAGGCCATCACCGCCTGCGCGCCGGCGGCGATGCCGGTGATGTAGCCGGCGGCGTGGAT
>CAZHXV010000022.1:0-22184 GCA_964536455.1 uncultured Aquimonas sp. | reverse complement strand
TGGCCGGGCGCATGCCGGGCCACATGAACGTGCTGCTGGCCGAGGCCGGCGTGCCGTACGACCTGATCGCCGACATGGACGACGTGAACCCGGAGTTCAAGACCACCGACGTGGCCATCGTCATCGGTGCCAACGACGTGGTGAACCCGGCCGCGCGCACGGACAAGTCATCGCCGATCTACGGCATGCCGATCCTCGATGTGGTGGATTCGCGCCAGGTCATCGTCATCAAGCGCGGCAAGGGCACGGGCTTTGCCGGCATCGAGAACGCCCTGTTCTACGCCGACAACACCCGCATGCTGTACGCCGATGGCAAGGAGGCGGCCACCAGGCTGATCGCCGAATTGAAGGCGCTGGAAGGCGGCGGCGGGCATTGACCGCCGCCCTGCACGGGGCGGGGTCGGCAGGGATTCCGCCAAGGCGTGCCGTCGCGCATGAACGTGCGGCAAGGCGCGGGTGGCGGTTGGTTTCATTTTCCCCGCCATGCGGCTACAATGCGCGGCTCCCTGTCCGCCTCGTCGTTCGAGCCGGGCCAACCACCTTCACCGAAACCAGAGCACCTCAATCATGGTCAAGATCCGTCTGACCCGCGGCGGCGCCACCAAGCGTCCCTTCTACCACATCGTCGTCACCGACCAGCGCAACAAGCGCGATGGCCGTGCGATCGAACGCGTCGGTTTCTACAACCCGATCGCGCAGGGCAAGGAATCCCGCTTGGAGCTGAACGTCGAGCGCGTCAAGCACTGGATCGGCGTCGGCGCGCAGCTCACCGGCAAGGTCGAGCAGCTCTACAAGGAAGCCGGCAAGGCCGCTTCGGCCGCCGCCTGAGCCTTTCCGTGACATCGGCCGACGCCAGCGGCGAACGCCGCATCGTGCTCGGCCGCATCGTCGGGGTTCATGGTGTCGCGGGCTGGATCAAGCTCGAATCCCACACCCAACCCCGCACCGGCATCTTCCGCTACCGGCCCTGGATTCTTCGCCATCGTGGCGAGGAACGCGAAATCTTCATCGTGCAGGGTCGCGAGCAGGGCCGGGGTCTGGTCGCCACGCTCGACGGCATCGCCACGCGCGAGGATGCGCAGGCGCTGATCGGCGCGGAAATCCTCGTCCCGCGTTCGGCCCTGCCGCCGCCCAAGCCCGGCGAGTACTACTGGATCGATCTGGAAGGCCTCTCCGTGATCGGCCCGCAAGGCGTGGAACTGGGCCGCGTCTCCCACCTGTTCACCACCGGCGCCAACGATGTGATGTCCGTGGCTGGCGACCGCGAACGCCTGATTCCCTTCATCGCTGGCGATGTCGTGAAGCGCGTGGATTTCGATGCCGGCCTGATCGAAGTCGATTGGGATCCCGAGTTCTGATCCGCCGCGTCTGCGCAAACCCGATCCTGCCATGCGCATCGACGTACTCACCCTGTTCCCCGAATTCATCGCCGCCGCCGCCGGTGTCGGCGTGGTTGGCCGCGCGCAGCAGCGTGGCCTGATCGAAGTGGTGTCGTGGAACCCCAGGGAGTTCACGTTCGACAATTACCGCCGCATCGACGAGCGCAGCTTCGGCGGCGGCCCCGGCATGGTGATGTCCACCCAGCCGTTGAGCGATTGCCTGGCCGCGATGCGCGCCGCAGCGTCGGGCGCGCCGCACGTCGTTTATCTTTCCCCGCAGGGCGGCAGACTCACCCAGCGCCGCGTGCGCGAACTGGCCGCACTGCCGCGGCTGGCGCTGGTCTGCGGCCGCTACGAAGGCATCGACGAACGCCTCGTGCAGCGTGAAATCGACGAGGAAATCTCCATCGGGGATTACGTACTCTCCGGCGGGGAGCTGGCCGCCGCCGTGATCATCGACGCGGTGGGCAGGATCCAGCCCGGCGCACTGAACGATGCCGCCAGCGCCGAACAGGATTCCTTCGAGGACGGCCTGCTCGACTGCCCGCACTACACCCGCCCGGAAATCGACGCCAACGGCGATGCCGTTCCGGCGGTGCTGCTCTCCGGCAACCACGCCGACATTGCCCGCTGGCGCAGGCAACAGGCGCTGGGCCGAACCTGGCTGCGCCGCCCCGATCTCCTGGCGCGGCTGGAATTGTCGAAGGCCGACCGCAGGCTGCTGGATGAATTCCGGGGCGAGTGGATGAAGGGCCGGGGTCGAGGTTAGCCGTTCGATTGCCTGATCAGCTCCATCGCTCAGCCAGGCTGAACGTGGCTGGCAGAGCAAATGCGGGTGAATCGCTGGCCTTGTAGAGCGCGGCATGCCGCGCTCTACAAGAACCGTTGCGGAAGCGGTGGAAAGGCAAACGCTTCCGCCAGGATTGCCGCAATCGGATTCAGTATCGTTCCGCGCCCTCGTGCAGGAGCAGGGCGGGCAAGAGTGTCTCGAAGCTGTCGCAGTAGATGCCGTTGGCGCCGTGTTGCGGGCAATTGCCGATGACGTTGAGTACCACCTGCGCGCACTGCCCGAGCGTGGGGCTGACAGCGCAGATGTCCAGCCGCTGGACGTTGCCCGTCGCCGCCGGGTCGATCTCGAACAGCAATTCGTGTTCGGAGGGCAGTTCGATGCCCTGAACGGCCTGCACCAGCAGGGTTTCGGTGTAACTGGGGGAATAGGCCGGAATCGCGATGGGGCGCAGGCAGGTCACGGTCTGGCCGGTGGCCGGGTTGCCGCTGGCGGTGCAGGCGAGCGCGCTGCCGCCCGGTACGCCGGCATGGACGAAGCCCGGCGGCAGGCGCAGTTGCAGCGTGGCCTGATCCGCCACGCCGCTGCCACGGTTGGAAAAGCGCACCGTGAGGGCGCTGGTCTGGTTCGGCATCAGCGTGCCCGGCTCCGCCCACGCCTTGGGGGTACCCTCGAACACCAGCAACGGCGTGGTGGCGGTGGGGGCGATGATGTCGATCGGGTGGCTGGCGCAGTTGGGATGGCCGGGCGTGTCGAGGCAGCTTTCCGGCGCGGGCTGGTAGGGGTTGTCCACCACGGTATGAACCATCACGGTGGCGGGCGCGGCGATATCCGGGCTGACATCCAGGTACAGCCTTGCGCCCACCTGCATGCTCATCGCCTGCGTGCAGCGCACCAGTTCTCCCGCTGCGGAGGTGGAGAGCTTGGTGCAGCTGATTTCCGGAGGTATCGGGAAACTGGCGTGCGGACGCCAGTGCAGGCCCGGCGGCAGCGCGTAGTAGTGATCCACCATCAGCGAAGGAATCGAGGGCATTGCGCCTGGGCCGCAGGCCGCGCCGTTGTTGAACGTGCAGTCGTACTTGAGCCACAACAGGCCGAACGCTCCTGGCTGCATTGGCGCATTGTTGTATGTGCTCGCCGTCGGCCAGGCGGAATGGGTGATGCCGTTCAGCGCCAGTGATGGCCGGGTCACCAGTAGCTGGCCGCTGGCGCAGGTGGTGACCGAGTTGCCGTTGCAGGATGGCGGGTTCGGATTCATCGGCACTTCCTGGCTATCGACGCGGAAGGTCAGCAGCAGCGAGCCGGATGCGGGCGGGGGGAAATCGTGGTTCGCCCGGAACAGCAGGTTCACCTCGGCGAAGGTGACCTGATAGACCAGCGGCGCGGAAAACACGCAGGTGAGCGTCAGGTTCCAGACCGAGCAGTTCCAATCCGATTCCTGCCCTTCGCCCGTGGTGTAGGAATCCAGCAGCAGGCCTTCGGGCAAGGTGCTGGTGATGGTGAAGGGCGGGTTTCGCGTACCGGCGGTATTGGCCCGCAGCCACAGGCGCAGCGACTGGTTCACTTCGGTGTTCGCATGGCCGGGCGCGGGCACCAGGACGGAACCGGCAAAGACCTGCATCCGCAGCGTGGGCGTTTGGGCCTGCGCGGCGGCGAACGGGAGCAAAAGGCAGAGCAGCAGGAAGGGCAGGAAACGGCGCATTGGGGCGTCCAGGATGAGCGGGCATCGGAAACGGAGCGTGCCGTAGTCCGCAGCGGCTGCCATCCCCCGGAATGAGGGGTGGCGGCGCCGGGCGAGATGCGGCACGTTGGGCCTTCGCCTTGTGGCACGATGGCATCCCCCGCCACGGAAGCCCTCGGTGCACGACCCCACGCTCCCGCTCGACGAGGACGCGGCAACCACCGTCGTCCTGCCCGAACGCGTTGGCCCGTACCTCGTCCTGGGCCTGCTGGGCGAAGGCGGCATGGGCCGCGTGTATCTGGCACAGGAGAACCATCCGCCGCGCCAGGTCGCGCTGAAGGTAATGCGCGGCATTTCCGGACAGGCGCTGGCGCGGTTCCGGCGCGAGGCGGAATTGCTGGCGCAACTGGAACATCCGGGCATCGCGCGGCTGTACGCGGCGGGCGAGGACGAGGCCGGCGGCCTGCCGGTGCCGTGGCTGGCGCTGGAGCTGATCCGCGGCCCCGACCTTCGCACCTACGTCACGCGCGAACGGCCCGATCTGGCCGCGCGGCTGAAACTGCTGATTTCCATCTGCCGCGCCGCCCACCACGCGCACGGGCGCGGCGTGATCCACCGCGATCTGAAACCCGGCAACATCCTGGTCGATCCGCTGGGGATGCCGAAGATCCTGGATTTCGGCGTGGCGCGGCTGCGCGATGCCGAGGCCGACGTCACCGTGGCCGGGCAGGTGCTCGGCACGCTGCCCTACATGAGCCCGGAACAGCTTTCCGGGAAGGCCGGCGAAGTGGACGCGCGCAGCGATGTCTATGCGCTCGGCGTGATCGCCTACGAACTGGTCTCCGGCCGGCTGCCGCACCCGCGCCTGACCACTTCCACATTGTTCGAAGCGCTGGACATCGTGCGGCACGAGGAGCCGCCGCGCCTTTCCAGCCTCACCCCGCAGGCGCGCGGCGATCTGGATCGCGTGGTGATGAAGGCGTTGGCCACGGATCGCAAACTGCGCTACGCCAGCGCCGCCGAATTCGCCGACGATCTGCAACGCTTCATCGACCATCGTCCAGTGCTGGCGCGGCGGCCCACGCTGGCCTACCGCGCCATGCGCTTCGTGCGCCGCCACCGCGCACTCACCGTGGCGGCGGCGATCGTGTTCTGTGCGCTAGCCGCCACTGCCGTCGTCAGCATCCTTGCCGCGCGGCAGGCGCGCGATGCGCTGGCCGAAGCAGAGCTGCACGCGAGCGAGGCCGCCGCGGTGAACCGTTTTCTCGAAACCATGCTCACTTCCGCCATGCCCGAGGAAGCGCAGGGCCGAGAGGTGAAAGTGGCGGACGTGCTGGATCAGGCCGAACGCGAGTTCACCACGCTGGACGCGCCGCCCGTGGTGCGGCTGTCGCTCGCCTCGACACTGGCCGCCATGCGGCTGGCGCTAGGCGAATTCGAGCGCGGGTTGGCGATGAACCAGGCAGCGGTCGATCTGCTCGATGCCGCCGGCGAGGATTCGATCCGGCGCGGCGTCCTGCTGCGCCAGCGCACCACCTTGCTGACGGAGCTGGATCGCTTCGATGAAGCGCGTAGCGTGGCCGAACAGGCCGGGCGCCTGCTGGCGGACGCCAGGCCCGCCGAGCGCCTGGCCATGCAGCTCACCTCGGCGCGGCTCTCCGAGGAATTCGATGCCGTCGATGCCGCCCAGGCTGCCTATCGCGCCGTGATGGAGCGAACGGAGGCGGCGATGCAGGCCGACGACGATCCCGATCTCGTGCGCGTGTTGGAAACCGTCCGCAACAACCTCGCCAACTCCCTGCGCGCCAGCGGCAATCTGGACGAAGCCGAATGGATCGTCCGCGCCCTTCTGGCCGAACGCCGCGAGCGTTACGGCGACAACGATCCACGCACGCTCGACAGCCGCCGCAAGTTGACGATGGTGCTCAGCGATCGCGGCGACCTGCCCGCCGCCCAAGCCGAAGCGCAGGCCACATTGGAGCGGCTCGTCCAGGTGTACGGCGCGGACAACGTCAACACGCTGGTCGCGCGCCACACCTTGTCTGCGATCCTGCTCCAGGAAAACAAGCTGGATGAGGCCGAGCCGCACGCGCGCGCCGTGCTGGAGGGCTTCGAGCGGCAATTCGGCCCGCGCCACACCCAGACCCTGAGCGCGATGGGTTCGCTGGCCTACCTGCTGGAAGGGCGCGAAAAGTTCGACGAAGCGCAGGCGCTGTATCGCCGCATCGTGGACATCCAGAAAGACATCCCCGCGACCGTGATGGGGCCGCGCAACAACCTCGCCATGCTGCTGCTGAAGCGCGGCCAGCCGCACGCCGCGCTGGAGGAGTTCGACCGCCTGCTCGAGGTGGCGCGCAGCGTGCTGGGCGAGGATCACGCCTATTTCTGGATTTTTTCCGGAAACCGCGCGCTGGCGCTGCTGCGCGCCGGACACGCCGCCGAAGCCCGCGCCGTGCTCGAACCCGTCCTTGCGAAACTGGGCGAACGCATGGGCGCCGACCATGCCCGCACCCGCACCGTCGCGGAACGGCTGATTGAGGCTTACGAAAAACTCGGCATGGAAGACAAGGCCGCCGCGCTGCGCGCGCAGTATTCGATCAAGGAGCAATAGCAGGAGCACAGGCGACGGGGTCGCACGCCCCGCATGTTGCGATTGATCCGTTCAAGTACGGTATTATTCCCCCCTCAATCCGATAGCAGATACCGACGTGAAGAAGATTGTATTTCTTGTTGTACTTGCCCTTTTCTCCTCGATGGTTCATGCCTCCGAGGGTGATGGATCATCTGAATCCGTGTCTTTCAATTTTTGGGAGTGGATTTCCTCTCTTTTTGAGGGGTCGGATTCTCAGTCAGTGACCAAATCTGACGGCACTATCTACGACTGCTGATGGTAGTTGGCGCGCAGGTTGGGCCGAGCTTGTAAGGTCCAGCCTGTGGCTAAAACCGTGGCATGGTGCTGATCCTTGCGATCTGCCTTGATCACATTCATCGCTTGAGTGACGCTCGCTTACGTTTGTACGCAATGTCCACCGAGACCGTCTCACCGGGCACAAACGAGGCGATTTCGCGTATAGCATGTCGAACCGCTTTCGACCGCTATCCCATGCCACGCCTCCGGTTTTTTCCCCTCCTGCTGCCGTCGTTGCTGGCCGCCTGTGCTGCGCCTTTGCAGCATCCCGATCCACCCCCAGAACCCGGCGATGGCCTGGCGGCGACGGTGGTTCCCGGGAGTTTCGCCACGCCGCGCGAATCCGGGCTGGAACTGGATTCGCTCGCGTCCTGGGTATCGCCCGAGGGGGCACCGTGGCTGATCGCTTCGGCCAAAAAGGCCGGCCTGCTGCTGGCCTTCAATGGGGAAACTGGCGCCGAATTTGCGCGCATCGGCGGGGATGCGCCTTTCGCCGGACCGAACGGGGTGGCCGTGTTCGGCGATCTGCTGTTCGTGGTGGAACGCGATGCGGCGCGCGTGGCGGTGCTGGCCCTGCCGGAGTTCGAACGGATCGGCGAGTTCGGGCGGGAGTGGCTGTCGCAGCCCTATGGCCTGTGGCTGCGCGAATCCGCGCCGTTCGAACTTGAGGTATTCGTCACCGATAGCTATGCCGGCCAGCCCACGCCGCTGGAGGGCAACGACCGGCGCATCAAACGCTTCCGCGTGACGCTGGACGAGGAAGTGCATGCACGGCTGCTCGATGCCTTCGGTTCCACCGGCGAGGCGGGCGCGCTGCGGCAGGTGGAATCCATCGCCGGCGACGAGGATCGGGGCCGCATCGTGATCGCCGACGAATGGCGCGGCTCGCCCGCGCCGCCGGCGCTGCGGGTCTATGGCTTCGATGGCCGCTATCGTGGCGAGGACATCGGCGAAGGCATGTTCCAGGGCGAACCGGAGGGCGTGGCGCTGTACGACTGCCCGGATGGCTCCGGCTACTGGATCGCCGCCGATCAGCACGCCCGCCACAACCGTTTCCACCTGTTCGACCGCGTCAGCCTGGAGTGGCTGGGCAGCTTTGCCGGCGAGGACGTGCGCGATTCGGACGGCATCGCGCTGCGTTCCGCGGCGAGCGAGCGTTTTCCCGATGGCGTGCTCTACGTCGCCGATGCGGGCGAGGCCGTGGTCGCGTTCGACTGGCGCGACATCGCGCAGGCGCTGGGGTTGCGCTCGGGCTGCGGCGAGGCGATGCAGTAGCGCGGCTTGTGGCGTGCCGTCGAACCGGCTCTAATTCGGCCACTTTCAGACAGGGGGCCGGATGACCAGCGCGGAGGCACGAGACACTTCCAAGGCGCGGCATTTCGTCTTCGATGGCGTGGTGGTGGACGAATCCGCCGCGCGGCTGATCGTGGATGGACGCGATCGCATCTGCTCGCAGCGCGCCTTCCGGCTGATCGTGGCGATGTGCGAATCCGGCGGCCAGGTGCTGACCAAGCAGCAGGTCATCGACCGGCTCTGGCCGGGTGGCCAGATCGTCTCGGACGAGGCGCTGACGCAGATCGTGTTCCGCGCCCGCAACTGCCTGGATCGCCATGCCGCGCGGTTGGTGACGGTGCGCGGCGTGGGTTTGCGCCTGGATGCGGTGGTGCGCGAGGTGGAGGGCGGAGCCGAGCCGCTGCTGCCGGAGCCGCTGCCTCCCATCGCCGCGTCGGCCACGTCGGTGCTGGAACCTGAAACCGCCGTGGAAACGCAGGCGCAGCATGCGCAGGCGTCTTCGGAGCCGGAAGCCGCGTCGGTGGCAATGGAGGAATCTCCCATACCGATCCCGCCGCGGACGCACCCGATCGCTGCGCCGCGTTCCTTCGCGCCGTGGTGGATCGCGGTCGCGCTGTTGGCGCTGCTGCTGGTCGCCTGGCTGGCATGGCGTGCGGCTTCCACGGTGGACGAATCCGGCGGCGGCGCCTACGTCGATGTCGGCTACGGCCTCACCGTCGCCGATGCCCACGTCGCGCGCCAGGACAGCATCGCCCTGCTGCGCGAAGCCTTCGGCCATGAGGGCCGGGGCGACCGGGCGCGCGCCCGTGCCCTGCTCGAAACCGTGCAGGAGAACGATGCCGCCACGCCGGTTCCGGCGCTGTTCCTGGCGGTATGGGCGATCGGCGGCGGCAGTACCCGGGAATCCGATCGCTGGCTGGAACAGGCGCGCGAACGCCTGAAGCCCATCGCCTCGCCGCCGCTCACCGCGCTGCTGCGCTACATCGAAGCCGAACGCAGCGCCAATCCGCAGGAAGTGCTGCGCTATGCCGGCGCGGTACTCGACCAGCGCCCCGGCGCGTGGCAGATGCGGCTGGCGCGCGCCCATCTGCTGGAGGACGCCGATTTGCGCGAAGCCGCCCTGAAGGAACTGCAACAGGTGGAGGTGACCACGCTCAACCACCGCAAGCTGGCGATGGCGCTGGCCGACCGCGCCTCCTTCGGCGATCCGGAAGGCGCCGAGGCCATCTTCGCCAAGGTGCGGGGCACCGCCGCCGAGCAATCCACGCTGCATTTCCTGCGTGGCCGCTTCGCTTGGACGCGCGCCGACTGGCCAGCCGCGGCGCAGGCCTTCGGCGAGGCCCAGGATGCGGCGCGGCGCGAACTGCGCTTCGACCTGGAGCACCGCGCCGCGGTCAATCGCGGCGCCATCGCCCTGCTGCAGGGCGAGGTGGCGCGCGCCATCGACCTGCTGGACGGCGCGCGCCGCGGCATGATCGAAAACCATTGGGTGTACGACGAAATCGACCTCGGCCTGATGCTGGCGCAGTTGCATGCACTGAACGGCGATGCGCGCCAAGTGCGGGCCGAACTGGACAACGCCGAAGCCGCGCTGGCGCGCAGTCACGCCCCGGCGCTGCGCGATCTGCTGGCCGTCTATCGCGCCCGGTTCACATCCGAAGCCGCATCGGGAGCGGATATTCCAGCCGATGCCGGCCCGGCGCTCGCGCCACTGCTCGCCGCCTGGGCCGCGCTGCGCGATGGCGACGAGGCGGCGGCGCTGTCGCACTTCGACACCGCGCGCCGCCGCGCCGTGCCGGTCTCGGCGCTGCACGACGAAACCCGCCTCCTGGCCGTGAAACTCGGGCAGACGCCCGACGCCCCGTACCGCGTCGATCCGCCATACCCGCCGTTGGCGCGCCTGGCCACGCGGCTGGCCGCTGGCGAGGCCGCGACGCAATCCCGCCCCTGATTCCCCCGCACCAGCCGTTGCGGGCCTGTGTCCGCGCATGGCCAGGGTCGTTCGCAAGGTTCCGTTGCCAATCCGCAACTCATTGGCGAACAAGAAAATAATGTTCACATAAGCGCGTCATAAGGCGGTCATAAGGGCCGCATCATGCGTTTGGCCCGCTTGGCCTTGAGAGTGCGCCCCACGCCGCAGCCTGCGGTATTCGATGAGGCCACCGCCATGACGTTGTTTGCCCGCGCCGGTTTCGATCCGGCCTTTGCCCTGTGCGATCTGTCCTGTTTCCGCCTGGAACGGGCTGATCTTTGCCTGCTGCTCAATCCGGATGCGCTGGCCGATCTGTCCAGCCTGCGCCTTTGTACCGAATCGACCACCGCAGCCGCGAACGCCTCAGGCGGCCCGACCGCCTGATTCGGATCGCCGATTCCAATTCACGGAAAATCCCATGAAACGCTTTGTGATTCAGGCCGTTCTGGCCGTTCTGTTTTCCCTCTCCCTGCCTTCGGTTTCCAGGGCGGCGCTCACCGTCTGCGTATCCAACGCCACCCAGTTGGCGCAGGCGCTGGCGCAGGCTTCTTCCTCCAGCGAATCGTCGATCTACATCAGATTGCGCAGCGGTACCTACCAGGCCACTACCCAGACCGGCGGATTCGCGCTGATGCCGCAACATTCCAACCAGTTCGTGGAGTTGTCCGGCGGCTGGAGCGGCGATGGCGGCACCTGCACCAGCCGCAGCCCGAACCCGGCGCTCACCACTCTCACGGGCACCGGCACTCTGCCCGCGTTCGGCGTGCTGGTGGGCCTGAACCTGACCAATCCGCTCGATCCCTTCACCGGAAATTCCGTGGCGGTGCAGGGCATCACGCTGAAGAACGCCAATTTCACCCCGCCCTACGAGATCGACCAGGACACCCACGAGGAGGGCTACCACAGCGATCGCTACCGCACCACCAGCGCCTGCCTGAACGCCTATCTGACCGGCGCCACCAACCAGTTGAAGCTGGAACGCCTGGACATCCGCGACTGCGTGGCGCCGAACAATGGCGATGCCTCCGGCCACGTCGAAAACAGCGGAGCGACCTTGAACATGAACAACATCGTGGTGCGTGGCGGCAGCGCGAAGATCAACGGCGGGATGCGCGTGCTCACCACCCACGGCGGCACCTCGCGCCTTGTCCAGTTCACCGTCATCAACACCACGTTCACGGACGGCGCATTCTCCAACATGAGCGGGCTGGACCTGCGTGCCTATTTCGGCAGCACCGCGTACCTGAGCAACAGTGTGCTCTACGGCAACAAGGATACCGATTGGCCGGCCAATGCCGTGGTGGATCTGCAAGCGATCTCGGCGCGATGGAACCACGAAAGTCACCAGTACCAGGCCGGCAGCGCCGGCACCATCCGCCTGAACCGCGTGCACTACGGCCAATACTGGCAAACCGCGCCCAACGGCACCGTGATCGCCTCGGGCATCACCACGGGCAACCCCGGTTTCATCTCGGCCGGCCCGTTCCTGAGCACGGATTCGCCCCTGGTCGATAGCGGCATCGAGAGTCCTCCCGGCGGCACGGGCGTTTTCGACGCCGCCGGCAAGGCACGCGTGCAGGGCGTGCGGGTGGACGTGGGCGCGTTCGAGGTTGCACCGACGAACCAGGCGCCGAACCTGGGCAATGCCAGCATCCAGATTCAATCCACCAAGCCGGCCGGCTCGCTGCTGTACACCTTCGTTGCGACCGACGATGGCCTGCCCGCGCCGGGCACACTGATCTATTCGATCCAGTCCGTGCAGACGCCACCGGGACAGAACAATCCCTTCGCGCTCGCCACCGACGGCAAGCTCACGCTCGCCCAGGCGTTGCCGCCCGGCCAGGCCGGGACGTACAGCATCACCGCGAAAGCCTGCGATCCCGCGCCGCTGTGCGATACCGGCGTGCTCACGGTGAACGTCACCGCGCAACCGCCCGCCGCCGGCGCGATTTTCGGCAACGGCTTCGAAAACTGAGCGTTTCGGCACCGGAAGGAGAACCACCATGAACACCGAGCAGATCGACCTGATCCGCGTCAGCTTCGCGCAACTGGCCACCAATGCCGACGCCGTGGGCCTGGCTTTCTACGACAACCTGTTCCGCACCAATCCCGCCGCGCGTTCGCTGTTCCGCCAGGACATCGCCGCGCAGTCGCGCAAGCTGATGGCGATGCTCGGCGCGGTCGTGGTGGCGCTCGATGCGCCGTGGAAGCTGGACATCATGGTGCGCGAGCTGGGCGAGCGGCATGGCCGCTACGGCGTGGCCGATGCGCACTACGACGACGTCGGCGCGGCGCTGATCCAGACCCTGCGCCAAGCGTGCGGCGCGGATTTCACCGCAGAACTGGAAGAAGCCTGGGGGCTGACCTACGCCTTCCTGGCCGAACGCATGATCGCCGCCGTCCGCGCCGCTTCCGCCGCATCGGCGGCATGAACATGAAGCGCAATCCTGCAATCACGTTCCTGCTGCTGGTGGCCTGCGCTTCCGGCGCGAATCCTCACGGTGCGGAAGGCGAAGCCATCCAGATCGCGGAGCGCTTCTACCGCTGGGCGGTTGAAGCCGGCGCCCAGCCCGATCCTGCGCCGGTGCGCGACCTGCTGGGCCGGGAACTGTTCGACCTGCTGCTGGCCCAGGCCGCGTACGAGCGCGCCTGCGCCGCCGCCGCGCCACCGGACGAAAAGCCGCATATGCTCGACCAGAATCCGTTTTTCCTCTGGCCCGAAGGCGCGCGGGAGTTTTCGGTCGGGCGCGGGGAGCGCTCGGGCGGCCGCGTGCGCGTGGCGGTGACGCTGCGTTACGAGGAGCTGGAATGGGTCGACGTGGCCGTGTTGGCGAGGGAACGGCAACGCTGGGTGCTGCACGATCTGGAATGGGAGCAGGGCGGCTTGCGCGAGCGCCTGGCGGATTTCCTGACGGTGCCCTGTGCGCCGGGAGAAGGAGACTCCCGATGAAGGCACTGCTGCGGTGGTTCGTGTTTTCCGGCCATGCCGCGCTGATGGCGCATGGCCATGCGTGCGCCGTGCGGCGGCTGCGCTGCCGGCGTCATCGAGTGGGGAGGTAATCGCATGTCCATCGCAACTCGCCCCGGCGCCAAGCGGGCGCTGTCGGCCATCGCCAGCGTGGCGGCGGTCGTGGCCGGATTGCTGTTCCTCATCACCCCGCTGTCCATCGGCGGATTCACGGATGCCCCGCCGCGCGGGGCCGATGCGATGGGGCTGGTGGTGCTGCTGATCGCCTCCATCCTCGCCGCGCTGGCGCAGCTTGCCGCCTGCGCTGCGCTGGCATTGAACGGCAGGCTGGAAGGCCTGGGCTGGCTGCGCGGTTGGCGCGCGTTCCCGGTGCTCGCCCTGGCCGGCGTGGCGGCGGTGGGTGCGCTGATCCTGTGGACGGACAGACCGGGAATCTGGATCGTGCCGCTGGGCCTTTACTGTGCACTGTTCGCGCCGCTCGCCGCCAGCGCCATGCTGATCGCCTCCGCCTGGCGCGAGCCGGCGGCGGTGGCGCGGAGCGTCTTCATGCGCGGTGCGAATCTGGTGGCGGCGCTTTCGGCGGCGTGCGGATTGGTGATGGGTGTCTTCGGCTTGTGCGTGTGACTGCGCGCCGAAGCCGAAGCCTACGGATGTGCGTGGGCCGAGCGCGCCGCGCAGTTGGCCGAACCCGAGCGCCGCGAGCGGCCCTCGCCGTTGCAGCGCGTGCAGGAGGATTACGCGCAGTTCGATACGGATGCGCTTACTCGAACCCATCCTTGAACACCTCCGGGCGCGGCGGGGCGAACACCTGCACCCCGCCTTCGGCTTGGAACGCATCGCTCTCCAAAGGCGCGGAAACGAACAGCGTGCCGTCCGCCGCCATCGCGATGTCGTGCCCGAAGAATGCCCCGGCCTGCGGCTGCCGCGACACCAGCTTCTGCCGCTGCATCCACGCGCCGTTGCCGTATCCGAACAGGTACACCGCGCCCTGCTGTGCCTGCGGCACGGCCAGCCCCGGCACGCCGAAGGCGATGCGCGTGCCCGCTATCGCCACCGATTGCGCGGCATCGTTCGTGCCCAGATCGCCGGCGATCAGCGAGGCTTCCGGCAGGAAGATGTCGCCGCTGCGGCGGTGCACCGTCACCGGATGATTCGGCGCGTGGCTGGCGACGGCGAGCACGCCCTGATCGGCGGCAACGTCGTAACCGTAGCCCTGCGTTGCTCCCGTACCGGCACCGGCAACACCGGTCATCGTCCAGCCGCCGCTGCCATCGGGCAGGCAGGTCCAGACGCTCCCATGCGTGTAGTTGCTGGCACTGCCCGACATGGACGGCATGCCGATCACGGCCAGGCCCGCATCCCAGGCGCCGGATCCCATGCGCGGCGTATCGACGATGGTGGTGCCGCTCCAGCTTCCGTTCGGAGCACGGGTATATACCGTCGTGCCCAGATCGAGACCGGGGCCTTCGGGCGTACACAGGCCGCCGATCAGGGCGTGCGACCCGTCGAAGGCGATGCGTCGGCCGAACTGGGTGCCCACGGGCGACATGCAGCGCGGAATCAGCGTGGCTTCGGGCACCCATGCGCCACCGCTGCGGCGGTAGGCATACGCCACTCCCCTGTCTCCGTGGCCGCCACCCGGCGCACCGACTAGCGCGATATCCCCGCGCACGGCCACCGCCATGCCGAACAGGTCGCCCGACAACCCGGAGGGCGATTGCAGGCGCGCTTCCTGCGCATAGGTTCCGTTGCCCTGGCGGCGAAACAGATAGGCCGCGCCGGTGCTCCACTGGTTGCCGACCGATTCATGCGGCGCACCGACGATCAACACCTCGCCATCCGCATCCAGCGCATGGCCGAACTGCGCCGAGGCCAAGCCCTGGCCCAGATCGAACACGCGCTGCAAGGTCGGGAAATCGGGCGCGGCGCCGAAACCGTCGCTCAGCAGAACGATGCCCTGTTCGTCGTTGACCGAATACAGGTTCGCTTTCGGCACGCCGACCATCAGCGTCGGGCCGTCGCGGTCGATCGCCACCACGCTGCCGACTTGCGCGTTCGCCTGCGGTACCGGATCGAATCGCCGCGTCAGCGTGGCGCTGGTGAAGTTGGGAGCGAACGTCGCGCCATACACGGCGCCGGCTTGGGACAGGTTTCCGTCGGCCATGTGGTTGATGGCGCCGATCGCGCCATGGGCACCATCCAGCGCCAGCCGGCTGCCGAATCTCTGGGACGGAAAACCGCCGGTGTCTTCCAGTCGCATGGATGGCGTCCAGGCGCTGCCGACGCGCCGGTAGCCGTATGCCGCGCCCAGGGAATTGTTCTCGCGCGGCGCACCGACGAGGAGGCGGTCGGGTGTCGCCTCGTCCAGCCCGCTGATCGCCACGGCCCAGCCGAAATTTGCGTTCAATTGCGGCGTGGGCGAGGTGAGGCGGGCCGCCAGCGACCAGTTCGGCGTGGTCAGTTCATAGACGTAGGCTGCGCCGGCATCGGTGTGCAGTTGCCCGCCGACGGTGACGTCCTCGGTCGGGGCACCCACCACCAGCGCGCCGGCAACGATCGCGATCGAATGGCCAAAGCTCGCACCGGTCTGGCTTGAACCGCCGACGTGGGTGGTCGTCCAGCTGCCGTTGGGTTGCCGGTGGTAGAGGAAGGCCATGCCCGAGCCGGAACTCTCGTCAGGGAAGCCAATCGCCACGATGTCCCCATGCAGCGCAACCGCCGCATAGGTTCCCATCGCGGCCGGGTAATGGGTCTTGATCAGCGTCCATTGGCCGGATTGCCATTCGTAGATGGGCGCGCGCGGTGCGCCACCAGGCTGGGCCGGCCCCAGCACGATCGCCAGCAGGTTGTCGTGCATCGCCAGGCCCAGCAGTTTCACGTTCTGGAAATCCAGCGCGGGCGCGGAGGAGGGTACCCAGTCCCGGCCCATGCGGGTGTAGGTGCGTACCGTGGTGGCGTTGCGGAAGCTGGGGGCGTCGGCGACCACGGCCAGTGCGCCGTCCACCGCCACCTTGGTGCCGTGGTGTAGGTAAGGCTGGCCTTCTGCGGACGTGCTGGCGCGCAGGGTCTGGTACCAGGTGTAGTCCTGCGCCAATGCGCTGCCGCAGGCGAACAGGATCGCCAGCATGCCGGCGAGCCGGCGATGGATGCCCATGCGCGCCGGTGCGGGCGCAGTGTGGGTGGCGAAGGGCGGGGTGGGTTTCGTGGTGGACATGGCAGGCTTCCGGTTTGCATGGATGAGGCCGGCGCATCGGGTTCGCGCGGTTCACGGCACTTCCACGGAAAAAGTTGCAAAGGGGGATCACGCCGGGCCGGATCGCCATGCGAAAGCGGCGCCTTTCGCTGGTTTTGGCCGCGAGGGGCCCAAAACCTGCCGCCGCGCGCGGGCTTCGCGCAGAATGAGAAGGCTCATTGGCCGAGGAAACACCATGACGGATCGATTCGACGCCATCGTCGTCGGCGCAGGCCTGGCTGGGCTGGCGGCGACGGCGGAACTCACGCAGGCCGGCAAGCGCGTGCTGCTGCTGGATCAGGAAGGCGAGCAGAACCTCGGCGGGCAGGCGTTCTGGTCGTTCGGCGGCCTGTTCTTCGTGGATTCGCCCGAGCAGCGCCGCATGGGCGTGCGCGACTGCCGCGAACTGGCAATGGCGGACTGGTTCGGCACGGCGGGATTCGACCGGCCCGAGGACGAATGGCCGCGCAAGTGGGCGCAAGCCTATGTGGATTTCGCCTGCGGCGAGAAACGCACGTGGCTGCATGGGCTGGGGATGCGCTGGTTTCCGGTGGTCGGCTGGGCCGAGCGCGGCGGCTATGGCGCGATCGGGCATGGCAATTCCGTACCGCGTTTCCACGTCACCTGGGGCACCGGGCCGGGCGTGGTGGCACCGTTCGCAAGGCGGGCGCAGGCGGCGCGCGAAAAAGGTCTGCTGAGGTTCGGCTTCCGCCATCGCGTGGATGAACTGATCGTCGAGAACGGTGTCGTCGTGGGCGTGCGCGGTGCGCGTTTGCAGGAAGACCGGGCCGAACGCGGGAAGGCCAGTTCACGCGAAGTCGTCGGCGATTTCTCCTGCCGCGCGCAGGCCGTGGTGCTGGCCACCGGCGGCATCGGCGGCAACCACGAGCTGGTGCGGCGTCATTGGCCCGCCGATTGCGGGCAGCCGCCCGAACACATGCTCTGCGGCGTGCCCGCCTACGTGGACGGGCGCATGCTGGACATCGCCGAAGCCGCCGGCGCGGCGCTCATCAACCGCGACCGCATGTGGCATTACGTGGAAGGCGTGAGCAACTGGAATCCGATCTGGCCCAAGCATGCGATCCGGATTCTTCCGGGGCCGTCGAGCCTGTGGCTGGATGCGCGCGGCAACCGGCTGCCGGGGCCGCTGTGGCCGGGCTTCGATACGCTGGGCACGCTCAAGCACCTGCGCGCCACGGGCTTCGACCATAGCTGGTTCATCCTCGACCAGAGCATCGTCAAGCGCGAGTTCGCGCTCTCCGGTTCCGAGCAGAATCCCGATCTCACCAACAAGGACTGGCGCAAGGTGCTGGGCCGCGCCTTCGGCAAAAAGGCGCCCGCGCCGGTGGAGGCGTTCAAGCGGCATGGCGAGGATTTCGTCGTGCGCGAGAACCTGCGCGAGCTGGTCGAAGGCATGAACGCGCTGACGCCGCACACGCCGCTGGACTACGAAAAAATCCTCGCGGAAGTCACGGCGCGCGACCTGCAATTCGCCAATCCCTACGCCAAGGACGGCCAGGCGATGGCGGTGCACAACGCGCGGCGCTATCGCGGCGACCGGCTGGTGCGCGTGGCCAAGCCGCACCGGCTGCTCGATCCGAAGCACGGGCCGCTGATCGCGGTGCGGCTGCGGGTGCTTACGCGCAAGACCCTCGGAGGCTTCCAGACCGATCTGGAAGGCCGCGTGTTCGCGCAGGACGGAAACCCATTCCCCGGCCTGTACGCGGCGGGCGAAGCCGCGGGTTTCGGCGGTGGCGGCGTGCACGGTTACCGCGCGCTGGAAGGCAGCTTCCTCGGCGGCTGCCTGTTCTCCGGCCGCAACGCCGGGCGCGGTGCGGCGAAGGACGTGGCATGAGCCAAACGCCACGAATCGCGATCTTCGGCGCGGGCAGCATCGGCTGCCATCTGGGCGCGCGTTTGGCGCCCCATGCACGGGTGACGCTGATCGGTCGCCCCCGCCTGGGCGAAGCCATCGCAAGGCAGGGCCTGCACGCCACCGCCTTCGACGGTACCGATGTCCGCATCGAACCGGAAGGCGTGGCGTTTTCCGTTTCCCCGGAAGCCGCGCGCGATGCCGGGCTGGTGCTGGTGACGGTGAAATCCGCCGCCACCGCGCAGGCCGGAAGCGCGCTGGCGGAAGTGCTTGCACCCGGCAGCCTCGTCGTGAGTTTCCAGAACGGCCTGCGCAATGCCGGCGTGCTGGCCGCAGCCCTGCCGCAGTGCCGCGTACTGGCGGGCATGACGCCGTTCAACGTGGTGCAGTTCGAGCCGGGCCACACCCATCAGGCCACGTCCGGCGAACTGATGGCGCAGGCCGATGCGGCGCTCGCGCCCTTCCTTCCCGCCTTCGCCGCCGCCGGCCTGCCGCTGCGGCAGCGCGCCGACATGCCCGCCGTGATGGCGGGAAAGCTGCTGCTGAACCTCAACAACGCACTCAACGCGCTTTCCGGCGTGCCGCTGAAGCAGCAACTCTCCACCCGCGACTGGCGGCGCTGCCTGGCCCTGGCGCAGGCCGAGGCGCTGGACGTATTCGCCGCTGCCAGAATCCGGGCCGCCAGGGTTACGCCCTTGCCGGTGCGCTGGCTGCCGGCATTGCTGCGCCTGCCCGATGGCCTGTTCCGAAGGCTCGCTGCGAAAATGCTGAGCATCGACCCGATGGCGCGTTCCTCGATGTGGGAAGACCTGCAAGCGAGGCGGCCTACGGAAGTGGACTACATCCAGGGCGAGATCGTGGAAATCGCCAGAGCGCATGGAATATCCGCGCCAGTAAATGCGAAGCTGGCCGAACTGGTGCGCGAAGCCGAAGCGCAGCCGCGCCAGTGGCGGGCCGCCGAACTGCTGGCCGCGCTGCGGGCGCTGCGCTGACGGATTCCGCTCCGGGTATTCGAGAGGCGGATCAATCGCCCGTTTCCTCCCCGCTCTCCTTCGTGCTGGTGGCGCTGTACACCAGCATCAGGCCCAGCAGGGTTGCCAGCACCCACAGCCACGGCTTCTGGTGCCACGGCACGGGGCGGGAAAGTTGCAGTTTCGCCGATTCCGACCAGGGGCCATCCTCGTTGCGAGCCTGCACTTCGAACAGGTGCTCGCCCCAGGGAATGGCGGGAAACACGATGTTGCGGTTATCGCCGGCTTCGATCCAGCCTGTGCCGGGCACGGAGAGGCGGAAACGGAAGCGCAGGCGCTCGGGCGTGGTAAGGTTGATGGCGGTGTAGTCGATTTCCAGGTTGGAATCGTTCGCGCCAAGCCGCAGCCCGGGGGCCAGGCGCTGGATTTTTCCATCCAGCGCGACGCGCTCGATGTACACCCGCGGCGGTGCGGTGCCGGCGCGCTCGAAGGCGTCCGGATCGAGCGTGCCGACGCCTTCCACCAGCGCGAACCAGAACCTTCCGTCGGCATCCTGGTAGCAGGTGGATTGGCCACCGCCGTTGAGTTCGGAAGGGATCAGCCCGTCGCTCTGGGCAAAACCGATGGTCTGGATGCCGGTCGATTCCGGGCCGGGATCGGCCGGCATCACCGCCACGCCGCGGTTGCCGGCCATCCACAAGCGTCCGCGCCGATCCGGCAACAGGCAGGAAACGGTGTTGTCGAACAGGCCGTCGCCGCGCCCGAAATGCCGCAGCTTGCCGTTCTGGATCCGGTTCAGGCCGCCGCCGTAGGTGCCGATCCACAGTACGCCGCGCTCGTCTTCATACAGGGAACGGGCGAAGCGGCTGGACAAACCTTCGACCGGCGTCCAGCGCTCCACGATGCGATCCCCATCCAGCCGCCATGCTCCCTGATCGCCGACCGCCCAGAGGCCGCCGCGCCGCGCGGGAACGAGTTGGGAAACGCTCATGCCTTCCAGCGCCGGGATCGGCGTGGCGCTGAGCAGATCGCCGTTCGCATCCAGGTTCAGCACGTTCACGCTGCGGTGCGCGGTGGCGAGCAGGCGGCCGTCGGGCAACTGGAGGATGGCCAGCACCGGCTGCTCGGAGGCGAGTTTCCAGGCCACCTGCGAGGCAGTTTCCCGGCCCGGGCGGATGCGCCCCAGCCAGCCGTTGGAGGTGCCGAACCAGAGCGAACCGTCGGCGGCGAATTCAAGTTCGTTGAAGCACACCCTGGGCCAGGGCGCGCGGATGTCGAAGGTGGTCGCCCCCTCGCCCGGACGCCACTGCGATACGCCATGGCAGGTCAGTGCGAACAGGAGCGAGCCGTCGGCAGCCCCGACGATGGCCCGCGCCGGGGCCTTGGTGCCGAGCTGCGCCTCGGACAGCACCCCGATCCACGGTTGCCGCCGCCGGATCATGCCGTGCGAGCCGGTGCCGAGCCACAGGTTGCCTTCGTCGTCGAACACCAGTGCGGCGATGGTGGACATCGGCGTGGGCAACGGCGTGCTCCGTGCCCGGCCGTCCGCTTCCATACGCCAGAGCTGGCCTTGCCAGCTCCCCGCCCACAACCCGCCGTCGGGCGTCGGGGCCACGTCCGTGACGGCGAAAATGCCGGTGTTGCGCCAGGTGTCGCTGGCCGTGTCGTAGCCGACCATTTCCCCATAGGTCGTGACCCAGAGCATGTCGCCGGCGGCGAAGATTTCGATCACGCGCTCGGTGCCCGGCGGGGCCGGGATGGGCGCGGCGAGGTCGCCTTCGATCCGGTACAGCACGCCCTCCTGGGTGGCGTACAGCGCGTCCCGCAGTGCGGCGACGCCGAGCGCGGGCGTGGCGGGAAGGCCGGGGAAGCGTTCGCTGCGCAGGCTGTCCAGATCGATCCGCCACAGGCCCACATCGCTGGAGGCCCACATCCAGCGCCCGGACAGGTCGAAGCCGTTGATCTGGCAACTGCCGTCGCAGGCGGGCAGGTGCAGGAAATCCTGCCCGTCGAACACGGCGATGCCGGCATCCTGGCTGCCGATCCAGATGCGCCCGCGGTCGTCCTCGGCCAGCGAGACGAAGCGATTGCTCGGCGGGCCGCTCGCGCGCGCCGGCTCGCCGGGAACCAGGCTGACGCCCGAGCTGGTGGGGAAGGTGGAGAAATTCTGGCCGTCAAAGCGCGCCAGGCCGCCGAAGGTGCCGACCCACAGCCAGCCGTCGCTGGCCTGCAACAGCGTATTGGCGGCGTTCTGCGGCAGCCCGGCCTTCTCGTCGAAGCGCTCGAACACCGGTTCGTGGCTGGGTGCGGGGAAACCCAGCCCAGCCCTCGGCAGTGTCTGCGCGCAGGCCAGCACAGGCGGCAGCGCGAGGAACAGTACGAAGGCGGCGTGCCGGAGGGATGCGTGCATCGTGGAGCGGGGCAGGGAGGCTGCCCAGTATGCCCGCCCGATGGATCGCACATACACCCCTTGAAAGCCGCCGCCACGGCCACATCCTTCGGCCACGCCGGATCGTCAGTGTCTTCAAACCGTCCCACGATTGCGGCTAAAATTTGGCACTCACCGCCGGAGAGTGCTGACAGAAATCCGGCAAGTCTTTCCAATCAACACGTTACGAGAGGCATCCCATGAGTCTGAATCTCAAGCCCCTGCACGATCGGGTCATCATCAAGCGTCTGGAAGAAGAAAAAGTGTCCGCTGGCGGCATCGTGATTCCCGACAGCGCCACCGAGAAGCCGATTCGCGGCGAAGTCGTCGCCGTCGGCGAAGGCAAGCCGCTGGACAACGGTTCCGTGCGCGCCCTGAAGGTGAAAGTCGGCGACAAGGTGCTGTTCGGCAAGTATTCCGGCACCGAGGTCAAGGTGGACGGCGTGGAATACCTCGTCGTGCGCGAAGACGATCTGTTTGCCGTGATCGGCTGAGCGCCGCTCACGGTGCGGGATCAGGGATTGGGGAATAGGGATTCGTAACGGCGCGCAGCGCCACGCATCCCGCCCCGGTCGCCGCCATCCCGCTCTTCCGCTCTTACCAATCCCCCATCCCAAATCACGAATCCCGGAGAAAAACCCATGGCAGCCAAAGACATCCGTTTCGGTGAAGACGCCCGCGCCCGCATGGTG
>CAZHXV010000021.1:0-22625 GCA_964536455.1 uncultured Aquimonas sp. | reverse complement strand
GTTTCGCGCCGGCCCAGCACCAGCGGCCGGATGCCGTGCGGATCGCGGAACGCCACCAGGCCCAGGCCCAGTACCACCGAAAGGATCGCGTAGCCGCCGCGGCAGCGCCGGTGTACGCCGGCAACGGCCTCGAACACGGCGTCCGATGTAAGCTCGCGCTGCTGCGAAAGCTCGTGCGCCATCACGTTGAGCAGCACTTCCGAATCGGATTGTGTGTTGACGTTGCGGCGGTCGGCTTCGAATACCTCGCGCCGCAGCGCCTCGGTGTTGATGAGGTTGCCGTTGTGCGCCAGCGCGATGCCGTAGGGCGAATTCACGTAGAACGGCTGGGCCTCGTCGGAACCTTCGGAGCCTGCGGTCGGGTAGCGGCAATGCGCGATGCCGATGTGCCCGCGCAAGAGCCGCATCTGCGGCGCATCGAACACATCCCGCACCAGACCCGAGCCCTTGTGCACGCGCAGGGCCTTGCCGTCCGCCGTGGCGATGCCGGCGGCATCCTGGCCGCGGTGCTGGAGCACGGTGAGCCCGTCGTACAGCGAGGCGGCCACATCCGTGTTGCCGACGATGCCGATGATTCCGCACATGGTGAAAGCCTCAACGAAGGAAGATCAGGATGCGCTCGCGCCGGAAGGCTTGGCGACGCGCGGCGGCGCAGGTTCGGTTCCGGTTTTTTCGGCTTCGAGTTTCCCGCCTTCGGGCGAAGCAGGCGGCGTGCCGGAAGGCAGCTCGATCAACCTGGCCGGATCGAAGGAAAGGTGTTCCGCCAGCGTGGCCGGAAGCCAGGTTTTCAGCCACTGCGCACCGCGCTCGAACGCGGGCATCAGGCGCGATTGCTGCCAGAACGCTTCCGCCGGCATCGGGGTGAAGCCCAGCGCCAGCACCAGCACGCAGGCCACCGCCAGGCCGCGCAGCAGGCCAAAGGCCAGCCCGAGCAGCCGATCCGTACCGGAAAGGCCGGTGGATTTCACCAGCTTGCCGATCAGCCAGGTCAGCAATCCGCCCACCATCAGCGCCGCGAGAAACACCACCACATAGCCCAGGAACCAGCGTGCCGAAGGCGAATCCACGTGCGCATCGAACATCGCCGCGACCTGCGGGCCGAACGCGAACGAAAGCCAGAACGAAGCCACCCACACCGCCACCGACATCACCTCGGACACGAAACCGCGCCACAGGCCGACCACGGCGGACAGGCCCAGGATGCCCAGCAGTGCGATGTCGGCCCAGGTCAGCATGAACCGGCTTTGCCTTCGCGCAGTGGGGTTCCGCGACAGGGAGGCGTCGCGGCGATGGCATCGGGATTCATGCAGAGCCTACGGATGCGCGACGACGTTGGCGTCGGCGATATTCAACTTGGCCTTGATTTCATCGCGCACTCGTTCGGCATTGGCGCGTTGCAGCTCCGGCCCCACCCGCACCCGCCACAGCACGCCTGCGCCGGTGGCGGCACGTTCGACGAAAGCCGGAAAACCGGCAGCGCGGGCGCGGTTGCGCAACTGGTTGGCGTCCTCCTCGCTCTTAAGCGCGCCGATCTGCACCGCGAAACCGGCGGCCACGGCGGGCTTCGCCGCCGCGGGCGCGGGCGCCTCGCCATCGAGCGCGACCACGGCGGCGGGAACGTCCTTGCGCACTTGTTGCGCCGTCAGCCGTGCCGATTCGGCCTGGCCGCGCTGCGCATACGGCCCCAGACGCACGCGCTGCGCCGGCTTGCCATCCACTTGCACGGCTTCGGCATAGGCCGGAAGGCTGTGCTGCTTGAGCTGCGCCACCAGCGCATCGGCGTTGGCAAGGTTGGCGTAGCTGCCCAGGTTCACCGCGTAACCGCCGGCAAGCGTGGCGGCAGGTGCAGTGGCGGGCGAAGCAGGCACGGCGGCCACGGGCTTGGGCGGTTCCGGTTTCGGCTCCGGGTTCGACAGCGCTGCAGGAGCGGAAGGTGCAGGCGCCGCTTGCGATGGCCGGGAGGAAAGATCGAAGCCTGCGTCCTGCTCGGGCGCCGCTGCCTGGGATGCGGAAAGATCGACCGTGGCGACCTGGTCTTCCGGCGCGGCAGGCGCGACGGGGGCGGGCACGGGACGTGTTGCGGGGCTGAGTTCGCGCGTCTCGAAACGCCGATCCGGTGCCTGCGGAATATCCAGCGGCACCGTGGACTGGACGGACGTGGACGCATCGTCCGGGCCGCCGATCAGCATCGGCAGGACGATCACGGCGACGGCCACCAGCACGGCGGCGCCGATCAGGCGTTGCTTCAAAGCGGAATCCATGCGGGAGCCACCGGAAAAAGATGGGCGGAATTATAGCGGCGCGAATGGATCAAGGCCGAATGCCGGAACGGGCGCGAAAGCCGGGCTTCACGTCTGCGGCTTCTGCAACTCCTTCAAGGCTTCGGCCACCGTATGGAACGAGCCGAACACCACGATGCGGTCGCCCGGCTGGGCGTAGTGGCGCGCTTCCAGCAGGGCGCGCGCCACCGAGGCATGGCGGGTGACGATGGCCCGTTGCAAAAGGCCCGCCACCTGCTGCCACAGCGCCTCCACGCTCTGCCCGCGCTTGCCCATGTTCGGCAGGCCCGCCAGCCGCCACACGTCGATCAGGTTCATCATCGCCGCCACTTCGTTGGCGACGTCCTTGTCGGCCAATGCCGCGAACACGGCCTGCGTCGCACCACGCGCGCGATGGCGCATCAACCACTGCGCCAGTTGCTGCGCCGCCTGCGGGTTGTGCGCCACGTCCAGCACGATCTCCACCGGGCCGGGAATCACCTGCATCCGCGCCGGTAGCCTCACCTCCGAAACGCCCAGCGCCATCGCTGCCGCATCCAGCGGCAGGGGCGGCTGCACGGCGCGCAGCGCGGCAATCGCCATTGCAGCGTTGCCATGCTGCGCCGGTGCGGTCAGGCCAGGCGCGGGAAGATCGAAGTGTTCGGCACCGCTCTGCCAGCTCCAGCTTCGATCCGGCTTGGCCGCGATGCGGAAATCCCGCCCCAGTTGCAGCAGCGGCGTGCCGAGCCTGGCGGCGTGTTGCAGCAGCGATTGCGGCGGCGCGGCATCGCCCACCACGCACGGCTTGCCCGATCGCAGGATGCCGGCCTTCTCGCGCCCGATGGCCTCGCGGTCGCGGCCCAGGTGTTCGACGTGATCCAGCGCCACGGTCGTGACCACGGCGACATCGGCATCGACGATGTTCACGGCATCCAGCCGCCCGCCCATGCCCACCTCCAGCACCGCCAGATCCAGATCGGCGCGCGCGAACAGCCACAGCGCGGCCAGCGTGCCGAACTCGAAATACGTGAGCGGTGTTTCCTCGCGCGCCGCGTCCACGGCCTCGAAGGCTGCGACCAGTTCCTCGTCGGAAACCGGCACGCCATCGATGACGACGCGCTCGTTGTATTCCAGCAAGTGCGGCGAGGTGTACGCGCCCACCCTGTACCCGCCGGCGCGCGCGATGGCGTCGATGAAGGCCACCACCGATCCCTTGCCGTTGGTGCCCGTCACCGTGATCACGCGCTTGCCCAGCCGGCCCAGCTGCATCGCGGCGGCGACCTGGGCGACGCGATCCAGCCCAAGCTCGATCTCCTCCGGATGCAGCTGCGCGATGCGTTCGAGCCAGTCGGCGAGGGTCATCGTGGTCACGTCCTTCAGAAAGCGATCCGGGGATTGTATTGGCGTTGCCCTATTCGTACAGCGCCCGCCGCGGCGCGCCGCTGATGTCCGCGGCCAGCCGGGCGGCCTGTGCCGGCGGAAGATGCCCGCGCAGCACCGCAAACGCCTTGCGGCCCAACGCCAGCGCCGCATCGGCATCGACCGCCGCCGCCCCCTCGACGATCAGCACGAATTCGCCGCGCTGCTGGTTTTCGTCGGCGTCCAGCCTGGCGCGCAGGCCGGCGAATGTCCCATCGAGCACGGTCTCGAATTTCTTGGTGAGTTCGCGCGCCAGCACGGCGCGGCGATCCGCGCCGAAGGCGTGTTCCATGTCCGCCAGGCTCTCGCGGATGCGGTGGCTGGATTCGTAGAACAGCAAGGTGCGCGGCTCGTGCGCCAGCTCGCGCAGGCGCGCGCTGCGGGCGGCGGATTTATTCGGCAGGAAACCCTCGAACACGAAGCGGTCGCTGGCGATGCCCGCCACGGAAAGCGCCGCGATGGCCGCGCACGCGCCCGGCAATGGCGTGACCTCGATGCCCGCCTCGCGCGCCGCGCGCACCAGGCGGAAGCCCGGATCGGACACCAACGGCGTGCCCGCATCGGACACCAGCGCCACCTGTTCGCCGCGCATCAGGCGCTGCACCACCTGTTCGGCCTGCTGCGCCTCGTTGTGTTCGTGCAGCGCCAGCAGCGGCACGCGCAGGCCGAAATGCGAAAGCAACTGCGCGGTGTGGCGCGTATCCTCGGCGGCGATGGCATCTGCGCGCCTGAGCGTTTCCAGCGCCCTGGGGGAAAGGTCGCCGAGGTTGCCGATGGGCGTGGCGACGACGTGCAGGCGGCCCTTGGCTTCGGGTGGGTTCATCGGGAAGGTTCGCAAGGATCGCAGTGTTAGGATTCTAGCCTCCTTGTCCCGCCGCTCCTTCCCCATGCGCCGAATCGCCCCGCGACCCTGCCTGTTCCTGTGCGCCGCCACACTCATCCTTGCTGGCTGCGATTCGATGCCGGTCAAATCCCAGGCCCCATCCGAAACTGCGATACAGGCCGAGCGCGACTTTGCCGACGGAAACTTCGCCCACGCCGCGCAGGGCTTCCTCGATGCCGCGCAAGGCCGCCGCAACCAGCGCGACCATTACCGCCTGCGCGCGGCCGAGGCCTGGCGCGAAGAAGGCAACCTCGCCGCCGCCGCCGCCGCGCTGCAAGGGGTTTCGTCCAAGCGTTTCGATACCGAAGCCCAGGCCCGGCTGGGCCTGCTGCAGGCCGAACTGGCGCTCGATGCGAACCAGACCGCACAAGCGCTGGCGGTGCTGGATCGCATCGCCGCCCAGGTTCCCGCCGCGTACCAGCCGCGCTATCGCGAAATCCGCGCCCGTACCGCGGAAGCCTTCGGCGATGCCTTCTCCGCCGCCGCCGAACGCGCCCTGCTCGGCCAGTTGCTGGAAAAGCACGAACGCACCGCCAACAACGTCCAGATCCACAACCTGCTCGACGGCATTTCCGACGAGGCGCTGGCGGCCGGCGCGACCGCGTTGTCGCCCGAACACCCGCTCTACCCGTTCGCCGCGCGCACGCTGATCGGCCGTCGCCTGCCGTTGCCGCATCCGCTGCCGCGCACCAGCCTGTTCGACGAAGACCAGGCCGCACCGATGCAGGCCGACGGCTACCGCCCGCTGCGCCGCATCGGCCTGCTGCTACCCCGGGACGGTGCGCTCGCCGCCGCCGGCAATGCGGTGCGCGAAGGTTTTTTCGCCGCCTATTTCGATGAACGCCGCGAAAAGCCGGGTATCGCCATCTACGACAGCGGCAACGACGACGCCACCGCACTCGACGCCTGGCGCACCGCGCGCGCCGAAGGTGCGCAACTGATCGTCGGCCCGCTCGGGCGCGAACAGGTCGCCGCCCTGTTCGAGCAGGACGACGGCAGCGTGCCCACACTGGCATTGAACCGCAGCGGCGCGATGCCGCCGCCACCGGGCAGCGTGAGCTTTGCATTGACGCCGGAAGACGAAGGCAGCGCCGCCGCCGAACGCATCGGCCAGCACGGCGGCAAGCGCGTGCTGGCGATCCACGCCGGCGACGAACAGGGCCAACGCGCCACCGCGGCGCTGGCCGAACGCCTGGCCCGTTTTGGCGGCAGCGTCGCCGCCACCGCGATCCTGCCCGCCGGCGAGCCCAACTACGCCCCGGCCATCCAGGGCGCATTGCGCGAACTGGGCGCAAGTTTCGAAACCCCGCCGCCCGACCTGGAGCCCGGCGCGAAAGCCGAGCCGCGCCTGATCGTCGATGCCGATGCCATCTTCTTCGTGGGCCGCACCGAACAGGCGAGACTGCTGGTACCGCAACTGGCGGTGGCGGGCATCAGCGGCCTGCCGATCTACGCCACATCCCAGATCGCCGCCGGCATCGGCAATCCGCGCCTGGATCGGGAACTGGACGGCATCGAATTCACCGAAGCGCCGTGGCTGGCGGGCCGCGCGCTGCCCGGTCTGCCCGACCGCGGCACACTGGCCGGCCTGGACAGCGCCGAAGGCCCGGCGGCGCGCCTGTTCGCCTTCGGCATCGACGCCTTCCGGCTGGTCGGCTACTACGAACACCTGAACTCCGACCCCACCGCCACCCTGGCCGGGGCCACCGGCGAGCTGCGCCTGGACGGTTTCGGGAACGTGCAGCGCCGCCCGGCCTGGGCGCGCTTCTCCGGTGGCCGCATCCAGCCCGCGCCGGAGCAAGCCTTGATCGGCGACAGCCTGCAATTCACCTCCCCGTGACCCGCAGCACCGGCGCCGCGGTCGAAGCCGCCGCACGCGCGCACCTGGAACGCGCCGGGCTGCGCTTCCTTGCCGCCAACGTCAACTACCGCTTCGGCGAACTGGATCTGGTGATGCGCGAAGGCGACACCATCGTATTCGTCGAAGTGCGCTACCGCAGCGAACGCGGCTTCGGCGACGGCCTGGCCTCGATCACCGCCGCCAAGCGCCGCCGCATCGCACTGGCGGCGCAAGCCTGGCTCGCCGCCAACCCGAAGCTCGCCCGCCTGCCCTGCCGCTTCGACGCGCTCGGTGCTTCCGGCGATGCGCAGGCACCGGACTTCGCCTGGCTGAAAAACGCCTTCACCCTCGACGACATCGGCTGACCTCGCGGCATCGAGGCATCGAGGCAGCTTGACTCCCATTCCTGATATCGGTTTAATGCACGGCTCGGCACACACCCGCGAAGCCGCCCCGCAGCGCCTTCCGCAACGCCGAAGCCTTCCAAGGCCAAGTAGCTCAGTTGGTAGAGCAGCGGATTGAAAATCCGCGTGTCGGTGGTTCGATTCCGCCCTTGGCCACCATTCAGATCACGAAAACCAGCCCTCACGGCTGGTTTTTCTGTGCCCGGATTTCCCTTGTTTTGCGGGCTTTCGCGCGTTTCTGCCCGTGTAACGGGTCGTGCCGAAGTCGCCTGAAAACGCCCCGATTCGATTCCGGTGTCCCAGTTTCCCCGCCACAGGCGGACGACGGCGTAGTACTTGTCTTCCCAGTGGGCTTCCGGCGTATCCAGCGTCGCCGCCGCTTCTTCGACTGTCGCCGACTGGTCGATGCGCTTGAGCGCCGCCATCACGGCCTTGCTGTCGCCGGCGGTGACGTAGCGCAGGCTTGTTGATCGCTTGCTTGTTCTGCTGCACCTTGATGACCAACCCGTCCACGATTTGTACAGGGGTCGAATTGAGCATGTGAGCACTCCTTGGCCGCTCCTGTTTTTCTACCGATGCAGAAAAACAAGAAAAGGCCACATCAACAGCACTCAGATGCTGATCAAGACCTTACGCCCAGCCCCGGCCCAACGCCCGCCTAGCAGCCGAAATCTAACGCTGAACGCTGCTTCGCCGCCCTCTGGCATGCGTGGTAGGCTAAAGCCATGAAACGCGCACAGCCCGCAGTGATCTACCGCGAAGTCCCGGCTCGGCAGCTCGCCAAGCTGGATGCGGAAGCTCGCGCGCGCGAACAAGAAGCGATGCGCGCCAACCCCTCGATGCCGATGCCGGTTCCCGTTCATGGGCGGGCACTTGGGGTACGCGTCGAGTGGCCAAGCCGCCGTTAACCGATTCCGATTTCAAGGAACTGATCGCTGCTGCGCCTGAGGGCGTGATGATCGGCGGCATGGCCTTGTCGTTCTGGGCCACCTACTTCGACGTGGAACCGCCCACGGCGCTGGCGGCGGGCGTCACCAGCGACATCGATTTCTTCGGCAATCGCGCGCAGGCCACGGCCTTCGCCGAGCGCCTCAAGCGCATCGCCAAGAGCAGCGCCATCGAAGTACTGACGCCCCCGCCGGGCGATGCCACACCCAATACCGCCAAGATTCTGGTGCGCGACTTCCATGATCGGGCCGACCCGCTGGAGATCGACTACCTCGGCGCGGTAATCGGATTCACTCATATCACGGAAGAACGCCTGCGCTGCCGCGCCGCCACCGTGCATGTGGACGATGTAGCGTTGCGGGTCATGGACCCGATTGATTGCCTGATCAGTCGCGTGGCCAACATCCGGTTGCCCGAAAAACGCAACAATCCCGGCTCCATAGCCCAGATCAAGCTGGCCATCGCCGTCGCGGCCAGATTCGTGGCGCAGCTGCATCAGTCCTCGGTGAGTCGCGGCGGGCGCTCCGAGGCGCTCAAAGCCATCGAAGAAATCGCCGATCTGGCCATCACGCAGCCTGCGCTCGACATCTACTATCTCCACGGCATCGAATTGCTGGACGCGGTGCCGGTGGCCGAGGTGGATGTCGTGGAGTTCCGGGAAAAACGCTGGGCACAGATCGTCGAGCGTGTGCACGACAAGCGCCAGCGGGCGAGGCGGGCGTATCCCGATGCGACTCAGACCAACCAATAGATGCCATGTGCGCGGGAGTGGTAGGAAACCCGCGATTTCTTCTACAACCCGCGCAGTACTGTCGCGCCGTGAGCCTGCTTCCGCGTGCGTACATGAGAAGGGTTTCCGCTACACTCCCTGACTCCACCACCAATACACCAAGAAGAACCGGCCCTTGCGGTCGGTTTTTTTGCCCGGAACGCCACCTGGGCAATCAAGGCTCTCGAACCGATGCGCCCCTGCGATGGCGCTCCCGCCACGCGGATGGCGTCATGCCGGTCACGCGCTGGAATTCGCGGTTGAAATTGGATTTGGTGTTGAAGCCCGCTTCCAGCAGGATGCCGGTGACCGGCGCATTGCTTGCTTCCAGTAGATGGCATGCCTCGTGGATGCGAAAGCCGTTGATGTACTGCGATACGTTCACTCCATGCAGCGCATTGATTGCCGCCGATACCTGCCGGGCCGGTACGCCGGCCCGGCGCGCAAGCCTGCCGAGAGTAAGGCCGGCATCCAGGTGCAGGCGCTGGTCGCGCAGCAGCAGCCCGATGCGCGCCATGACGGCCGCATGGTCGCCCTCGCTGCGATCAGCCTGTCCGTTCGCCGCGTCGGCATCCGCGGATTCCGCCGTCCCGGGCGCAGCACCGCTGCTGCGCGCCGCCGCCATTCCCAGCAGACAGACCATGGCAAGACCTGCAAGACCAATGGCATTCGCAGCCATGTCGCGCCGGCCCAGGGCGATCGCCAGCGCCACCAGGGAATCCAGCGCGGCAAAAGCAAGCAGGGCGAAACCACAGGCGCGCATCGCCGCATGCACGGGCGCCACCGTGTCCAGCGCCGTACGCACCAGCGCGTCCGGCCCTTGCCGTGCGTGCAGCAGCAGCGCCGCGCCATAACCGAGAAAGGACAGTATCAACACGCTGTCCACCGCCATCGCGTCGAAGCCCCGCAGCCCGGCGACCGATACCACCGGCAGCATATGCAGCCAACGCCAGCCCGATGCCAGTCGTCCCGTGCGTATCGCCTCGAATCCCAGCCATGCCAGCGGCGGCAAGCTCGCCCCCAGCACTGGCTGCACCACATCCAGCCAGGGCAGGCCATAGCCCCAGCGCAACCCCACCACCACAGCATGGGCAATGCAGGCGGCCAGCAGCAGGAGCCCCCACGCACTGCCGCGCTTGTCGTCGCTGGATGTCCAAAGCCGCCGGAACAGCAGCATCAGGAACAGGGCAACGACGAAGGGAATCGGCAAGGACGGCATACGACGACGGATTCGGGCGGGGCGATGCCGCGGCAGCATGGCCCAAATCCGGATTTAGCACGACCTGAATCGTGATCGAGGACGCCGGAGTCCGGCTCCGACGCCATGCTGCCGTCCATGAAAACGACATCACCAGCAACGCGAAGCGCGCTCATACGCCGGATCGCGTTCCGGCATCTGGCCGGGACCGTATGTCTGCTGCTTTGCGCGAGCGCCGCCATGGCGGACGACGACGTCGCGGAGACGGCGCAACGCTACCTTGCCGCCATGCTGGCCAACCAGCCCGACGTGCAGGCAGCGTTGCTGGCCGACGACGCGGTCTTCGAAGACCCGATGGGGACGACCCGCGGCAAACAGGCGATCCTTGAAGCCTGGCGGCGGCAACGCGTGCGCTTCCTCGGCCTCGACCAGCGCGCCGGGTACGCCTCCGGGCCGGATACCTTCGTGTCCGCGGGGACAATATCGTTCGAGCAATCGTTCCGGACGCAGGCCGACCAACCGGTGGCGCTCCGGTTCGCACTGGAATGCGCCGTCGCGCTCACCCTCCGCGACGGCAAGGTGATCCGGCACGTCGATTACGTGGATACCCGCGCATTCGCCAGCCAGCTCCAGTCCCAAGCGACCGCGTTGCAGGCGACGCGGCCATGAGAGCCTGTGCGGTCATTCTGTGCGCGGCGCTGCTGTCGGCGTGCGCGAGCGGGCCTCCATACGATATCGCCATCGTCGGCGCCACCGTGGTGACAGGCAACGACCCGCCGATGGAAAATGTCGCGGTCTATCTGGATGACGAAACCATCGCCCGCATCGAAACCGGCCCGGTTCGCCGGGCCGCCCGCCATGTCATCGACGCCTCCGGGAAATTCCTCATTCCTGGACTGATGGATTCGCATGCGCATGTCGGCCATTCGGTCGGCCTCGATCCGGGCGCCATGCGAAGGCAGCCGGAGCTGCTGCGGAGCTACCGACGGCAGTTGCCGCGAAGCTATCTGTATTTCGGCTTCACCACGCTGATCGACCCCGATCTCGCACAGGAAACGCTGGACTGGTACGCCGCCGTCGCGCCGCGCCCGGCGCTGTTCGGTTGCGGACGCGGCATCCGCCTGCTGGATGGCTACGGGATGAACTTCGTCGCCCCGGACGAGCGCTTCGATGCCTTCCCGAACTTCGTGATCGAAGCCGGCACCGATCCGGAACGCGCCGGCATCGCCGGGCCGCACCACCCGCAGGATGCGGTGGCGCAAGTGCGCACGGACAACGGCATCTGCGTAAAGACCTACCATGAACGTGGTTTCGGCGGCGTCTTCGACCTGCCCGTGCCCAGTCCTGCGCTGCTGCGCGATATCGCCGATGCGGCGCATGCCTCCGGCCTTCCACTGATGCTGCACGCCACCTCCGACGAAGGCTATGCGCAAGCGCTCGATGCCGGCGCCGACATCCTGGCGCACGGCCTGTGGCACTGGCCAGGCGCACTGACGCCAGACATCCCTGCCGGCGTCCGCGACGTACTGGCGCGGGTCGCCGCCCAGGGCGTGTACGTGCAGCCGACGCTGCGCGTACTCGAAGGCGAACAGGCCGAAGTCGCCGGCTGCCCGGCCTGCGACGACCGTCTGCCGGACGCATTGCCCCAGGCGCTGATCGCCTTCCTGCGCGCGGGCGGAGCCGAATGGAACCGCGAGGAACTGCTGGCGCTGTACCGGCAGGCCGCCCGCGCGCGCCGCACTGAAATGACGGATGCCCAGGCCATCGGCGTCTTCGTCGAGCGCAGCCGGCGCACCACCGTACTGCTGGCGCAACAAAGCGCGAAATTGATCTTCGGAACCGATACGCCAGCCACGCGCGGCGGCGGCAATATCCCCGGCCTCAATGGCCTGCGCGAAATCCAGGCGTGGGCCGACGCTGGCGTGCCTCTGCGCGAACTATTCCTCGCCCTCACCTTGCGCAATGCGCAAGCCTTCGGGCTTTCGGAGCGGCTGGGGACCGTTTCCGCCGGGAAGCGCGCCGACCTGTTGATCCTGACTATGAGTCCGCTGGAGACTGCCGCCGCTTACGATGCCATCGACACCGTAATCCTCAGTGGGCGGCCCATTGCGCGACAAGCGCTTTCGGCCCTCCAGACGCGGGGCGAAGACGCCGCCGCGTCTGCTCACATCGAGTCTGCCCCGGCCCGCGCACGCCAGTGCGCCTGGCCGCGCTGCACTACCCAATCGGCCAGTTCCGGCAGCAGTTGCGACAGGGCCGCATCGAAAGCGGCGACGGCTTCCCTTGCGCCCTGCCCCGCAGCGAGCGTCCGCGCGGAAAAATGTTGCGTGGCGACAATGCGGTTTTCCGCGATGCCGACGAGACTGGCTTGCCAGGCGACGTGCGCGTGGGTCTGGCCGTCGGCAAGTTCGATCTGGAAATCGGTGAGTTCCAGTTTCAGTTCGTAATCGGCGGAAAGCCCTTCGCCGCTGTGCGAAATGCCGGGGATGCGGCCATCGCGTTCCAGGGCACGCATGGCCAGCGCCCGGACGAGGCCCAGTGGCGGATCGCTCCACTGCGCCTGCGGATAGACCTGGAATTCGCCGGGTTCGGGCATCACCAGGATGCGCGGGGTTTCCAGCAGCTCGCTGCCGAGCAGGCGATCCACGGCCAGTTGCCATGACACGTTTTCCGCGGTGTCGGTGGCCGAACCCTGGATGACCGGCTTCAGCGTGTGGATCGCCACCGGCGGTTTTTCCGCGAGCAGCGAACATCCGCCCGCCAGTGCCAGCGCCAGCAGCAGCCCCGCCCGGAAGGGCACCATCGTATTCATGCGCATCATTTCGGCTTGAACTCCACGGGTTGCTTCTGGCCCAGCAGCGGGCTGGGCGAATCGCCGATCTTCGCGGCGGCGCGTTCCAGCGCGCGCAGGGTGACGCGCAGATCCTCCAGCGTCGGGCCGACCTGGCGCAGGCCGTTGTTGCTGAAGGCATCCACCGCAGCGCGGTTGTCGGCGAGCAGGTCGCTGGCGCTTCCCACCAGCGCCTCGATGCTTTTCACCGCTTCCTGCACCGTGGCCAGAAGTTGCCGGGCGTCGTCGCGCATCAGGGTGTTGGTGCTGACCGCCATGTCGTCCAGCGTGCCCAGCGTCACGCGCAACTGGTCGCTGGCGGCGGCAAGCTGGGTCAGGGCGTGGCTCAAATCCTCGCGCTGGCCCGCCAGCGTGCCGGTGAGCTGCTCCAGGTTTCCCATGATCGCGGACATCTTTTCCACGTTTTCCTGCGAGAGCAATTTGCCTACGCGCAGCAGCGCATCGTTCACGGAAGTCACGATGTCCTCGCCGGAGGAGAACAGTTTGGAGAACGCCGATTCATCCGCGACGATGACGGGAACCTCCTGCCCCGGCGCGGCCTTGAGCGCGGCGCCTCCGGGCGTACCGCCGGAAAGCTGGATGAAGGCCACGCCGGTGACGCCGGTAAAGGCCAGCACCGCCTTGGTATCCACTTTCACCGGCGTGCCGTGCGCCAGGCGAACGTGGGCGATCACCTTGCGCGGGTCGTTCGGGTCGAGCTTGAGGCGCGCCACCTCGCCCACGGTGATGCCGTTGTACTGCACCATTCCGCCGCGCGAGAGGCCGGTGACCGATTCGCTGAAGACCACGTCGTACCAGGCGTTCTGGCGATCCCCGCCATGCTTGGAAAGCCACAGCACGAAGCCCAGCGCGGCAAGGAATACGGCCAGGGTGAAGGCGCCGATCAGGATGTGGTGTGCCCGGGTTTCCATGCGTGTTTCATCCTTGCAAACGTGATGCGGCGGCCTGCGCGGCGCGTCCGCGCGGGCCCTGGAAATAGTCGCGCACCCAGTTGTCGTCGAACCGCTCCACCTCCGCCAGCGGGCCGTGCGCCAGCACCCGCTTCCGCGACAGCACCGCGACGGAATCGCAGATGGTGTAGAGCGTATCCAGATCGTGCGTGATCAGGAACACGGTGAGGCCCAGACTGTCGCGCAGGGTGAGGATCAACTGGTCGAACGCCGCAGCGCCGATGGGATCGAGCCCCGCCGTGGGTTCGTCGAGGAACAGGATGTCCGGATCCAGCGCCAGCGAACGCGCCAATGCCGCGCGCTTCACCATGCCGCCGGAAAGTTCGGCCGGGTACTTGGCACCGGCTTCCGGCGGCAGGCCGGCGAGCGCGACCTTCAGCGCGGAGAGACGGCGAATCGTCTCCGGCGGCAGGCGGTGGTGTTCGCGCAACGGCACTTCCACGTTCTCCGCCACGGTGAGTGAGGAAAACAGCGCGCCGTTCTGGAACAGCACGCCGCAGCGCCGTTCCAGCGCCTGGCGCTGCGCATCGCTGGCGGCAAGCACGTCCTGCCCGAACAGGCGCACCTGCCCGGCGGCGGGCCGGATCAGGCCGATGATGGAGCGCAGCAGCACGGATTTCCCCGAACCCGAACCGCCGACCACGCCGACGATTTCCCCGCGCCGCACGGTGAAATCCAGATGCTCGTGCACCACCTGCGCACCGAACTGGTTGCGCAGGCCGCGCACTTCGATGACCGCTTCATCGGAACCTGCGCTCACAGATCGATCTCCATGAAGAAGATCGCCGCCAGCGCGTCGATCAGGATCACCACGAAGATGGATTGCACCACGCTGGAGGTGGTGTGCCTGCCCACCGATTCGGCGCTGCCGGAGACCTTGAAGCCTTCCAGGCAGCCGATGCAGGCGATCAGGAAGGCGAACAGCGGCGCTTTGCTCATGCCGACCCAGAAATGCCGGATATCCGTGGTTTCGTACAGCCGCGTGATGTACATCACCGGCGATATGTCCAGCGCCCACATGCACACCACGCCGCCGCCGACCAGCCCGGCCATCATGCCGATGAAGGTGAGCGCTGGCAGCGACACCAGCAATGCCAGCACGCGCGGCAGCACCAGCACCTCGACCGGCGACAGCCCCAGGGTGCGGATCGCGTCGATTTCCTCGCGCGATTTCATCGAACCCAGCGCCGCCGTGAAGGCGCTGCCCGAACGTCCCGCCACCAGGATCGCGGTCAACAGCACGCCGAACTCGCGCAGGAAGGCGTAGCCGATCAGTTCCACCGTATAGACCGTCGCGCCGAAATCGCGCAGCACGGTCGCGCCGAGGAAGGCCACGACGCTGCCGACCAGGAAGGTGAGCAAAGCCACGATGGGCACGGCATTGAGGCCGGTCTGTTCGATCTGCGCGGCCAGCGCGGTGGGCCGCCAGCGCCACGGCGCGGCGGCGGTGCGCAGCAGCGATTCCAGCACCAGCCCGATGAATCCGATCAACCTTACGCTGTCCGCACGGATCGCCAGCACCGCTTCGCCGATCTGCGCCAAGAGGTCGGCCAATGCGTTGCGGCGCGCCTGCGGCGGCGGTTTCGCACTGGCCAAGGCCACCTTGCGCAGCAGCGCCTCGTGGCGCGGATGCAGGCCGTGCAAACGGGAAATCGCGCCGATGCCGCCGATCAGATCGAGCAGCACGGTCGCGCCCGCCGTATCCAGCCGCGCGATGCCGCCGGCATCGAAGGTTTCGCTTCGCGCGCGGGCCAGCGACTGCGCGAACGCCTGCCGCTCGCCAAGGCGTTCGAGCGTCCAGTCGCCTTCGAGCGTGGTTTGAGGCATGGAATCGGCGGGCATGGGGCAAGTGTGGCAAACCCGGCGCGGCGACGCGAACCTGCCTATGCGCCTGTGCGGCCCAGCCAGCGCCGCGCCATGCGCCGCAGGGATTCGTCGGACACCGGATCGTCCGCGATCTCCCGGATATCGCGCCACGCCAGGGCATGGGATTCCTCGCTGGCGATGAACGCCTCGTTGCCCGAGGTGCGCACGATGTAGCGCACGTCGTAATGCCAATGCGCAGGCTCCGCACCGCGCGCGGGGATCAGGTGGCGATCCAGATCGAAGATGCCCGGCTGCACGCTCAGGCCGGACAGCCCGGATTCCTCCTCGGCCTCGCGCAGCGCCACACGCGAAAGCAGCGCATCGCCATCGGCGTGCCCGCCCAATTGCAGCCAGCGGTTCAACTTGCGGTGGTGGGTGAGCAGCACGCGCGTTCCGCCACCGTCCACCAGCCAGGCCGAACCGGTGAAGTGGCCGGCAAGGCGTTCGCGCCGGAACGGGTTTTCCGAGTCGGACAACAGCGCGAGGAAATGTGCGACATCTCCTTCGCCCTCGGGATGGGCGTTGCCGAACGCGGTCAGTTCCACCGCTAGCGCGGCGGTTTCGGGTGAAGTCATGTGGCCGCCGTGAAAGTCGCGGAAAGTCGTCTGAACGGAACTTGTACGTCAGGATGATGACAGGTAAGGTTCCGCGTCCGCCATGCGCTGTGCGCGGCGCGCGACATACGCACAACACCACATTCCCGGGGAACCACCATCATGTCATCCTGGCGCATCAAGCCGCTCGACCAGATTCTCGCTACCGCCGAGAAAAAAGCACTGAAGCGCCAGCTTGGCGCATTCCAACTCACCCTCCTGGGCATCGGCGCGATCATCGGCACCGGCATCTTCGTGCTGACCGCCGAAGCCGGCCAGAAAGCCGGGCCCGCGATGATGCTTGCCTTCATCGTCGCCGCCGTGGTCTGCGGCCTGGCGGCGCTGGCCTATTCGGAACTGGCCTCGATGGTGCCGGTTTCCGGTTCGGCCTATACCTACACCTACGCCGTCATGGGCGAAGCCCTGGCCTGGACAGTGGGCTGGGCGCTGGTGCTCGAATACGCCGTGGCGGCGGGGGCCGTCGCGGTGGGCTGGTCGGGCTACATGAACGGCCTGCTCATGAGCGCGGGAGTTCCGTTGCCCGAGGCCCTGCGTACCGGGCCTTACGACGGCGGCGCCTTCAACCTGCTGGCCTTCGCGATTTCGCTGGCCATCACCCTGCTGCTGGTAACCGGCACCTCCAAATCGGCCAAGGTCAACGCGGTTCTGGTGTTGATCAAGGTGCTCGCCCTGATCGCCTTCATCTTCATCGCGATCCCGGCGGTGAAGGATCCGAACTTCGAACCCTTCTTCCCGACCGGCTGGGGCAGCCCGCTCGGCGGCATCGGCGTACTGGGCGCGGCAGCGTCGATCTTCTTCGCCTACGTCGGCTTCGACGCCGTCTCCACGGCGGCGGAGGAAACCGAGAACCCGAACCGCAACATCCCCATCGGACTGATCGCCTCGCTGCTGGTCTGCACGATTTTCTACCTGCTGGTGAGCTACGGCGCCGTCGGCGCGATCGGCGCGCAGCCGATGTTCGGCCCCGATGGCGTGGCGATGCACCCGGGCACGCCGGAACTGGCCGCCGCCTGCAAGGGCAGCGAGGCCCTGGTATGCAGCAAGGAACCGCTGGCCCATGTGCTGCGCGTGCTTGGCTTCGCCAGTTGGGGCAACGCCATCGGCCTGGCTGCCGCATTGGCCCTGCCTTCGGTGGTGCTGATGATGATCTACGGCCAGACCCGCATCTTCTTCGTGATGTCGCGCGACGGCCTGCTGCCCCGGGTACTCTCGAAAGTGCACCCGAGATTCCACACTCCGCACGTGGTGACGATCCTGACCGGCATCTTCGTCTCGTTGTTCGCGGCGATGTTCCCGGTCGGCATCCTGGCCGACATCTCCAACTCCGGCACGCTGTTCGCCTTCATGATGGTGGCCATCGGCGTAATGGTGCTGCGCCGCACCCAGCCGCAGCGCCATCGTCCGTTCCGCACGCCGATGGTGTGGGTGGTCTGCCCTCTCGCGGTGGCCGGCTGCCTGCTGCTGTTCCTGAACCTGTCGATCTACACGATCTCCCTGTTCTTCGGCTGGGCCATCATCGGCGCTCTGGTCTATCTGGGCTATGGCTATCGCAAAAGCGATCTTGCGCCGGGCAACCGCGCGCCGGAGGGCCCTGCCGGCCTGGAATCGCCGCCGAAGTTCCACGTCGGCCCCGACCCTGGTCCGTAACCTCCCACGCTACGACAGGCACCCCTGGCCGATCCGCTCGCGCGGATCGGCCTTTTTCTTCTCCGCTCCATTGACCCGATCCAGCGATGCCCGAACCGAACCGTCCCCACCTCACCATCATCGGCGCCGGCCTTGCCGGAACCTTGCTGGCGTTGCTGCTGGCGCGGCGCGGCTGGCAGGTTGAGGTATTCGAGCGCCGCCCCGATCCGCGCGTGGCCGGGTACGAGGCCGGGCGCTCGATCAACCTGGCGCTGGCCGAACGCGGGCTCGATGCCTTGCGTCAGGCAGGTCTTGAACGCGACGTGCTGGCGCAGGCGGTGATGATGCGCGGCCGCATGGTGCATGCCGTGCCTTCGGGGAACGGTAGCGGTGGCGAACCGCAACTGCTGCGCTACGGCAAGGACGATTCGGAGGTGATCTGGTCGGTGCATCGAGGCCGTCTGGTGCTGACGATGCTCGACGCCGCCGAAGCCGCCGGGGCGCGCATCCACTTCAACCGCCGCCTGACGGGCGTGGATCGGGCCACGAAAACCTTGCACCTCATCGACGACCGCGAACGCTGCGCGCACACCCATTCCTGGAACGTGCTGTTCGGCACGGATGGCGCAGGCTCGGCGCTGCGCGCCTTCCTTGCCACGCAAACCGACCTGGGCGAACGCTTCGAGCCGCTGGGCCACGGCTACAAGGAGCTGGAAATCCCGCCCGCGCCCGATGGCGGCTGGCGGATCGAACCCAACGCCCTGCACATCTGGCCGCGCGGCGGCTACATGTGCATCGCGCTGCCAAACACCGAGCGCAGCTTCACCGTCACGTTGTTCCTGCCGAACGAAGGCGATCCGGGTTTCGCCACCGTGAAAACCGCCGACGAGGTGCGCGCATTCTTCGCCAGGGAATTTTCCGATCTGCTACCCGACATGCCGGCGCTGGAACACGATTTCTCAGCCCACCCGACCGGCCTGCTCGCCACGCTGTACCTGGATCGCTGGCATCTGGGCGGCGAGGCCGTGCTGCTGGGCGATGCCGCGCACCCGATGGTGCCCTTCCACGGCCAGGGCATGAACTGCGCCTTCGAGGATTGCACCGCGCTCGTCCGCCACATCGACCAGGCACCGGATTTCGCCAGTGCCTTCGCCGCGTTCGAGGCCGAACGCCTGCCCGACTCGCGCGCGATCCAGCACATGGCGCTGGAGAACTACATCGAGATGCGCGACCGCGTGGACGATGCGGATTTCCTGCTGCAACGCGAACTGGAACGCGAGCTTGCACAGCGCTTCCCGGAGCGCTTCGTGCCGCGCTACACGATGGTCACCTTTCGTACCACGCGCTATTCCGTGGCGCTGACACGCGGCGAAATCCAGCGCAAGATCCTCGCCGCCGCCACGCATGGCCTCGCCTCGCTGGGACAGGTGGACATGGCCGCCGTGGAACGCGACGTGCTGCAACGCCTGCCGCCGCTGTGACGGGCCGCGCCTGACAGCGCCAGCGGCATCCATCACAATCCGGGCATGGATACCGCCACCCCGCCCGAACTTTCCTCAGCCCGCATCGCCGTGATCGGCCTGGGCTACGTCGGCCTGCCGCTCGCGCTGGCTTTCGTGCGCCACTTCGACGTGCTCGGCTTCGACCTGGACGAGGCCCGCATCGCCGCCTTGCGCGCGGGGAACGATGCCACCGGCGAAACCGACGCGGCCGATCTTCCGGCGCTGGCGAACCTGAAGCTTTCCTCGAACCCGGAAGACCTCAAAGGCCGCAACGTCTTCATCATCGCCGTGCCCACGCCGGTGACGCGCCACAAGTGGCCGGATTTCGGCGCGCTGATCGGTGCGAGCGAATCCGTGGGCCGCGCGCTGCTCAAGGGCGCCGTGGCGATCTACGAATCCACGGTCTATCCGGGCGCAACCGAGGACGTCTGCGTTCCCGTGCTGGAACAGACTTCGGGCCTGGTCTTCAACCGCGATTTCTTCGTCGGCTACAGCCCCGAACGGATCAATCCCGGCGACCGCCAGCGCCGCCTGCCGGATATCGTGAAAGTGACCTCCGGCTCCACACCTGAAGCCGCCGCCTTCGTCGATGCCTTGTATCGGAAAATCATCGCCGCCGGCACGCATTTGGCGGCGGACATCCGCACCGCCGAGGCGGCCAAGGCGATCGAGAACACGCAGCGCGACGTCAACATCGCGCTGATGAACGAACTGGCGCGGATGTTCGCGCGGCTGGGCATGGATACGGAAGCGGTGTTGCAGGCGGCAGGCACGAAATGGAACTTCCTGCCGTTCCGGCCCGGCCTGGTCGGCGGGCACTGCATCGGCGTGGATCCCTACTACCTGATCCACAAGGCGCAGGAAGCCGGCTACTACCCGGAATTGATCGTCGCCGCGCGCCGCATCAACGACGGCATGGCGGGCTACGTAGTGGCGCGCCTGCTGCGCCTGATGGCGCTGCGCCAGATCAACATCGTCGGCGCCCGCGTGCTGGTGATGGGCCTCACCTTCAAGGAAAACTGCCCGGATCTTCGCAACAGCCAGGTCGTGGGCATCGTCGAGGAACTGCGCCAGTGCCATGCGCGCATCGACGCCTTCGATCCGTGGGCGGAAGCGATGCACTGTCAGGACGAGTTCGGCCTCGCGCCGGTCGCATCGCCGCAGCCAGGTGTTTACGACGCCGTGCTGATCGCCGTGGCGCACCGGCAGTTCGTGGAACTCGGCAGCGAGGCGATCCGCGCCTTCGCCAAGCCCGACGGCGTGGTGTTCGACGTGAAAGGACTGTTGCCGCGCGAAGCCAGCGACGAGCGGTTGTAGTGGGGCTCAATCGCACTTGTCGCAACCGCCGCAACTGCCTGCGGCCACCGGCAACGGCGCGATCTTCTTCCCGATCGCCCGCAACCATGCGGGCTTGTTCTCGCGCACCAGCGGAACCGCCAGCGCAATCCGCAACTTGCGCATGGCCGCCGGGAACTGCTTGTTCGCCACGACCCAGGCGCTTACGGCCACCGCGATGGCAATGACGAGGTATTGCAGGGCAAGCGAAGCGTCCATGCGGCAAGGCT
The DNA here is from genome assembly GCA_964536455.1 of uncultured Aquimonas sp. GTDB lineage: Bacteria > Pseudomonadota > Gammaproteobacteria > Xanthomonadales > Xanthomonadaceae > Denitratimonas. The sequence continues at coordinate 1,932 of CAZHXV010000021.1, read as the reverse complement.
AGTCCAAATCATGGGGCGGAAACAGCCCGGCAGGCGGCAATGCCGAGGCACTCCGGATTCGCGTTCGGCATCCGTTACGCTGTGCCGACCTGCGCCGTTCCCGGAAAGAGAAATGCGATACCGCCACGCCTGCCTGCCCATCCTCCTGCTGCTTTGCCTGCTCGCCACCGCCTGTTTCAGCACGGATCGCAACCTGGGTGCCGAAGCGTCGCAGCCGGAAGCGGTGCGCTATGCGATTTCCGGTATCGATACGCAGGCCCGGACGGCCCGGATCGAGGCCGTCTTTCCGGTGGATGGCCCGGAAACGACCCTGTACTTCCCCACCTGGACACCCGGCTATTACGTCCGGGAGAACTACAAGCAGGATGTGCTGGTCATCGAGGCCTTCGATGTGCAGGGCCGACCGATACGACTCGCCGATGCGGGCGCGAACCGCTGGATCGCGGAAACGCCTGCAACGCGCCACCTGACGGTGCGCTATACCCTGTCCGCCACGCGGCGATCCGTTTCCCTGAACGAGATCGCCCCGGACTACGCCGTGTTCAACGGCTCGGCGACCTACCTCGCCGCCAAGGGCCTTGAATCCACGCCGCAACAGGTTCGCCTGACGCTTCCCCCGGGCTGGTCGGCGGCCACCGGGCTCCCGGAAATCGCCACCGACCCGGAACCGGTGTTCCTGGCGGAAAACTACGAGGAACTGGTCGATTCGCCCCTCATGGCGGGCGTCCTGGGCAGCATCGAGTTCACGGCTGGCGGCACGCCGCACCGGCTGGTGTACAACACGGGCGCCGTGGAGATCGATGAACAGCGCATCGCCGGGGATCTTGAGCGCATGGCCGATGCCACCCGCGAATTCTGGAACGCGGAACCGTGGCCGCGCTACGTGTTCCTGATCGCGTTCCGCGACGCGCGCGGCGGCCTGGAGCACCGGTATTCCACCTTCGTCAACGTCGATCCGGAACGCTTCGCCACGCCGCGCGGCTACGATGCCTTCATCGCCCTGCTGGCGCACGAATACCAGCATGCCTTCAACGTCAAGCGCCTGCGTCCGCTCGAACTGGGGCCGTTCGATTACGAAACCCCGCCCACCGTCTCCACGCTGTGGATCTCCGAAGGACTGACCTCCTACTACAGCAACCTCATGCTCCGCCGCAGCGGCCTGATCGACACGCGCGCCTACCTGGACATGCTCTCGCGCCAGATCACCGCGCTCCAGCATTCCCCCGGCCGACTCAGGCAATCGCTGTATCAATCCTCGATGGGCGTATGGGACAACAGCCTGTCCGGCGTCGGGGCGTCGGAGGAGACGGTGAGCTACTACATCAAGGGGGAGGTCTCCGGCTTCCTGCTGGATGCCCACATCCGGCAGCAATCAGGTGGCACACGCAGTCTGGACGACGTGATGCGGCTGGCCTACCTGCACCACGCGGGCGAACGTGGATTCACGCCCGAGGAATTCCAGGCGACGGCGGAACAGGCTTCCGGCCTGGAACTGGGGGATTGGCTGTCGGCCACGATCGGTACGGCAGCGGAGGTGGATTACCGCGCCGCCCTGGAGTGGTACGGGCTGGAACTGACGGTAACCGAAGATCAATGGAGCCTGTCGCTGCCGGCCCGGCCCGATCCTGAAAAGATGGCGAGAATCCGGGCCTGGCTGGGAGAGGATCGAGAACCCATACAGGCCGACGCCGATGCTTCGCCTACCCCGCCCCCAGCCGCAGCGCCGCCTGGTAGGTGACGAACGAGGCTATCCACGCCAGCGCGAACAGGTACGCCGCCGAGCCTGCCATCTTCTTCCACGAACCGGTTTCGCGCTTGATCGTGGCGAGGGTGGAAATGCACATCGGGGCGTAGATGTACCAGACCAGCAGCGACAGCCCGGTGGCCAGCGTCCAGCCATCGGCGATCAACGGCATCAGCGCCTGCGCCGCC
>CAZHXV010000020.1:0-23742 GCA_964536455.1 uncultured Aquimonas sp. | reverse complement strand
GCCGGCCCGGTGCCGCCGCCGAGCAGCGTGGTGACGCCCGACATCAGCGCTTCCTCGATCTGCTGCGGGCAGATGAAGTGGATCTGGGTGTCGATGCCGCCGGCGGTGAGGATGGAACCTTCGCCTGCGATGATCTCCGTGCCCGGCCCGATGACGATGGTGACGCCCGGCTGCACGTCCGGGTTGCCGGCCTTGCCGATGCCGCTGATGCGTCCGTGCCTGATGCCCACATCGGCTTTGACGATGCCCCAGTGGTCGATGATGAGCGCGTTGGTGATGACCGTGTCCGCGCAGTCGGCCGATTCGCGCTGGCTCTGGCCCATGCCGTCGCGGATGGTCTTGCCGCCGCCGAACTTCACTTCCTCCCCGTAGATCGTGAAGTCCTTTTCCACTTCCACGATGAGATCGGTATCGGCCAGCCGCACGCGGTCGCCAACGGTAGGGCCGAACATTTCCGCATAGGCCTGCCGGGAAATCCTCGCCATCACAGCGCTCCCATCACGCGGCCGGCGAAGCCGTGGACGATGCGGTCGCCGGAAAACGGCACCAGCTCCACGGTGCGGCTCTGGCCCGGCTCGAAGCGCACCGCCGTGCCGGAAGGAATGTCCAGGCGAAAACCGCGCGCGGCGTCGCGTTCGAACACCAGCGCATCGTTGACCTCGAAGAAGTGGTAGTGCGAACCGACCTGCACCGGCCGGTCGCCGGTATTGGCCACGCGCAGCGTGATGCGTTCGCGCCCGGCATTGAGCTCGATTTCGCCCTCATCGATCAGGAGTTCGCCGGGAATCATCGCATCAGGCTCCGATGACGCCTGCGAGCAGCACGCCGCCTGCGACCAGCGCCAGCGTGCCTGCGGCGGGCGTGGCCCAGCGTGCGCGGCGGTTCGCCAGATGCCCCGCGAACGCGCCGGCCAGATGCAGCGCCAACGTCATAGCGAACATGCCGGCGAGCCACGCTGCGGCGTGGCCTGGCGGCAGTTCGCCGCCATGCGCGTAGCCGTGCGCGAGCGCGAGCGCGCCTGCGAGCGCCGCCATTGCGGCTAGCGGCAACCTCACTCGCATCAGCATCAGTGCGCCGAGCACGATCACCGATGCGGCGATGAGCCATTCCTGAGTCGGCAACGCTTCGCGTCCAATGCCGTACAGCGCGCCGACGAACATGCACAGCGCGAACGCCAGCGGCACCGCCCACCAGCGTTTCACCTGCGAGGCGGCGCTCCACCAGCCCACCGCGACGATGGCCAGCAGGTGGTCGAGGCCGGTCAATGGATGCGACAGGCCATCGGCGAGGCCCGGCGCGGCATGACCGGGATGCGCGAACGCGGTGCCTGCGGCGAGCAGCAGCGCGGTGCAGGAAACGCAGCGAAAGGCGATATGGGACATGGCGGAAGGCCCTCGATGGAAAACGGGTCAGGCGGGCGCACCGCCGATGGGATCGTGCACGGTGACGAGCTTGGTGCCGTCCGGGAACGTGGCTTCGACCTGGATGTCCGGGATCATCTCCGCGATGCCGTCCATCACGTCCTCGCGCGTCAGCAGCGTGGTGCCGACCTGCATCAGCTCGGCGACGCTGCGCCCGTCGCGCGCGCCTTCCATGATCGCGGCGCTGATGAACGCCACCGCTTCGGGATAGTTGAGCTTCAGTCCGCGCGCACGGCGGCGTTCGGCCAGCAGCGCGGCGGTGAAAATCAGCAGCTTGTCCTTTTCGCGCGGGGTCAATTCCACGGTTGGCTTCCTCGAAGTATCTCCTCACGTCGCCCAGATGCGTGGCCGGTACGCGGCACGGCCCAGGGTCGGTGGCCGCAATGCCGCCCACGCCGCTTCCAGCAACGCACGCAATGGCTCCGCATCGCACCCCAGCGCGCGCACCAGCAACAGTTCCGCCGGTGCCGGCAACCAGGTTGCTGCGGCGCACAATGGAGCCTGCACCCAATGGCCCGCCTCATGCAAGCCGGTGCCAGCCCCGATGGCGGCACGCACCGCCTCCAGTGCCGCCTCCGGCGCGGCAGCAAGGCGCGGTGACGTGGCCCACAGCATGCCCATGACGGGATACCCGGCCAGCCCGGTCAGGCCATGGCGCGTCGGATCGTTGGCACGCAGATCAGCCCATTCCACAAACACGGGATGTCCATCGCGCGCGATGTTCAGGGATTGGCGGAAACGCCCCGTCGGCCAGTCGTCGCCGGCGGCGGTGCGACCCAATTGCACGATGTCCCACCCCAGCGTGGCCGAACCGCGCGCCAGATGCAGCCCGAGCACCTGCACCGCATCGGCGCCATCGAACAGGATCGCCTCCTGCGGCAGCCATTCGAGCGTGGCCGCTGCGGCCACATGCAGCGCGATCCGCTGCGTCGCGGCGCGCCCTGCGCTGCGATACCACTTGGCCGCTCCGGGCGTACTGAGCAGCGCGTGAGCGCCTTCGTCCACCTGTACGCCGATGTCCAGCGCATCGCCGCCGGCGATGCCGCCGGGCGGATGCAGCAGCAGCGCCTCGCAGGCATCGCGTCCTTTCGGATACAGCGGCTTTTGTACCCGCAGCGGCCCACGGTGGCGGTTTTCGGTCAGTCGCGTGGCGCCATCGACACGCGAAAAGCGCAGGGCCAGTTCGGCGTGCCAGGGTGGCGGCGCAAGCGTGGAGTGGGGCGGCGGCAGGTTCATGCCGCGATCCTCGCCGCGCGCGCCGGGGATGTCCATGTGTGGCCGGGCTGGGCTCAGCGGGGTTGGGTCGATCCTGTGCGGCCTCCGCCGGGCTTCCTGCCTGGGGGCGGCAGGAAGGGCGGTTGGCTTTCGAACCAGTGGCGCGGCTTGATGAAGCGGAAGTCCCGTTCGCCCTGGCGCAGTTCCAGGCCCAGGCCGAGCGCGCCCCAGCTGGCGTAGAGGTCGCCGTCGGGCTTGCGTTCGGAAAGACGCAGCCGGCCTTGCAGGTCGAAGCGCTGGTTGGCGGCGTCCAGGTCTTCCAGCACCAGTTCGCGATCGAGCAGGTGTACGCGGCCGACGAGGTTGATCCGGCCGGCGTCGATGATTCGCCCGACCCACTTGGGCAAGGCCTTGCGGGTGGCGTAGAGCGCGAGCAGGAAGCCGGCGTCGCGCATGTCCATGCGCGCCTGACCGTCGATCCGCAATGGCTGGCCGAGATCGGCGTGGCCGCGTTCGATGAGGATGTTCGCGTCCCACGGGGCCTGCCGTTCGTTGGGCGGTTCGAGGATGCGGGTGTTGGAGAGTTTCAGCGTGCTGCCGTCGGCGGAAAAGGCCGTGCCGCCGAGTCTGCCGCCTTGCAGCCTGGCATCGAGTTTCAGGTCGGTGCGCACGGCCAGTTCGCCGATGGAGAGGCCAGCATCGTGCGCAGTGACGAGGAAGCTGCCTTCGCTGCGTTCGTCCTGCACGAAGGTGCGCATGTCGGCGGAGACGGTGCCGCTGCCGGAAAGGATCTTCACGCCACCGGCGTTCTGGTAGCGGGTGAAACGGGTGAGGTCGGGTATCACCGCGTCGATGAAGCGCAGCCGTGCGTGCAGACGATCGCGCATCTGTTCCAGCGTGCCGCTGAAACCCAGCGAGAGGCGCAGGTCGCGGCCATTGCCCAGGGGTTTGTCCAGCGCATCGAGCGGGGCGATGCCGTAGCGTTCGAACACCAGGTCGGCACTGGTTTCGCCGTCTTCGCCCGTGGTCTGCGCCACGCCGCGCACTTGGCCGCTGAAACGGTGGCCGTAGGCGGAAAGCTCGAACTGCGCCTTTTCCACGTCCACGCGCGTGCCTTTGGCGATCTGGCCCTGGGCGATGACGAGGTTCGCGTCCATCGTGCCCTTGCCCGCCAGTTCGATGCCGGAAAGCCGCGACAAGAGCGGCTGCACCCAGGCCAGCGAATCGAAGCGCGCGCGCAGCTTCGCGTTGCCGGAGGCGCGCTGCATCTGTTCGGCCAGCGGCGGCAGCGGCAGCGCATTGCCGGCAAAACGCAGATCGACGCCCACTTCCTGCAACAACCCTTCTATCGGCGGCAGTTGCAGTTTCAGCGCGATGTCCTCGTCCACCGCGATGGCAAGGCTCGCATCGCCGAAGGTCTGCGGGCCGTTTTCGATGCGCGCGCCCATCGGCACGTTCGCGGCGATGCGCGTGGAAGGTTGCAGCCGGCCTGCGGCCAGTTCGATCACGGCCTGCGCGTGGCCGCGCGAATCCAGGATCTGCGGATGCAGGCCGGCATCGGCGGCCACGTCCAGCAGCAGGCCGGGCGTGGCGCCTTGCAGGTCGAGGCGGGCGGAGAGGTAATCGAGCAGTGCCAGGCCGGGCGCATCGCGGCGCAGGTGTTCGGCGATGGATGCGGTGGCCGTGGCGTTGCCTGAATCCAGCAGCAGGTGGCCGTCGAGCCAGAGGTTCGTATCGGCCAGTTGCAGGTGCGAGGGCGAAAGCTCGAACGGGCCGCCGCGCAGTTGTTGCTTCCATCCACCTTGCGCCTTCGCCAATCCTGCGAGGGAGAAGCTGCGGAAGGAGAATTGCAGCGGGCCATCCAGGCCCACGTCCTCGAATACCAGCCGCAGCGCATTGGGTCTGGGTTCCGGGCGGGGCAAGGCGTGTTCGGCGCGGTCGATGTCGATGGCGACCGCGCCGCCGCCTTCGATCCTGGGGAAGCGAAGTTGTTTTTGCAGCAGCGGCAGCAGTGCGAAGCGGCCTTCGGCGCGGTCGGCATCGATGCGCCATGCGTAGCGCCCGGCTTGCCCGGCCAGCGACAGTTGGGAGGCGGAAATCTGGCCGGGCCACCAGGTGAAGGCGCGTTGCCAGTGGATCGTGAAGCGCTCGGGTTTGCGGTTGATCCAGCGCTCGGCCAGACCGGTGTTGAGCGCCAGATTGGCCAGCACGAGGTAGCAAAGGGCCAGCGCCACCAGCGAAACCACGCCGCGCCGCACGGCCCGTGGCCAGTGCGGTGCGGCGTTCGATGAGGACGCTGCGGCGTTCGTCACTCAGGCCCCGCTCATTCCAGCGTGAACCACTGCACTTCGACGCGCCGGTTCAGATCGCTGTCGCCGCCGGCCGGTTCCTCCCAGCCGCGCCCGACCAGTTCGATGCGTTTGGCGTCGAGTCTGGGATGGCGTTCCAGCAGCGCCGCGCGCACCGCTTCGGCGCGCTGGCGGGAAAGCTCCATCGCCTTCAACGCCATGCTGCGCACCAGTTGCTGGCCGCCCTGTTTCTCGAACTCGGCGCGGCGCGCGTCATCCACGTGGCCGCGCAGCAACACCATCGAGCCGGGGCTGACCTGGAGGAAGTTCTGGATGGTGTCCAGGTATTTGAGGTTCTCCGCGGCGGCGTTATCGAGCTTGGACGAATTCGGTTCGAAGAAGAAGCGGATGTCCTTGGACAGCAGCGCGTCGCCTTCGAGCGAGACATTGCCGGCACCGGTCTTGATCGGCGCGATCGCGATGGCCTGGTCGGCGAACTGGCCGGCCTTCTGCAAGGCTTCCAGCGCGGAAGCGTCCGCGAAGCGGGACGGATCGGCGGGGTTGCGGATCAGGTTGCCGTAGGCCAGCACCGAGGATTGGAAAATGCCCTGGAAGGAACCGGCGGCGTCGATCTGGCCGCTGAAGAAGGCCAGGTTCTCCGGCAGGTTGGAGAAGTGCACCTTGGAAAGCTCGGTGCGGGTTTCCTCCGGTTCCCACTTGAAGGCCTTGGCGATCGTGGCGATGTGCGGGGCGGGGTTGTCGCGCACCTGGCGGTTGCCTTCCAGAAGGCCGTGCACCAGGCCCTTCACCCATTCGGGCTTTTCCTGCGCGAAGGCCTTGTTGACCAGCAGGATGTCGGAAACCACCAGCAGGTTGCGGTTGGATACCAGCATCTTGGCCGCGCCGCCGGAATCGGCCACCACCTCATCGGTGCGCGGCGACCAGCCGACGCAGCCGTTGAGGCGCGGCTTGTCGCTTCCCAGTTCGGCCTCATACGCATCGCAGGCGACGAAGGCGTCCTCGTAGAACACCAGCCCAAGTTCGCCCGCCGCCGGGCGCGCGTCCAGGTCGCGCAGCACCTTCACCGGCACGCCGGCTTCGGAGGCGAGATAGCGGATGAAGAATTCCGATTCGTTGAACTGCGCGGCGGCCAGCACGCGGCCTTTCAGGTGATTGATGGACTGGATGCCGCTATCGACGACCACTTGATCGGCGCCACGCGAGAACGCGATCTGTGCCGGCACGATGGCATCCATCTGGCGGCCGAGCACGGCGAGCACGTCGGTGGTGGTGGCCGAGGCGGCGAACTTGCCGTTGTTGAGCTTGCCCCAGTTCTCGCCTTCGGACAGCGTGAGCCGTACCTGGAAACCGTAGTTCTTGGCGAAGAAGGAATCCGGATTCGGATCGAGGCCGCCGTTGGCGACGATCAGCCCGGCGTAACCGGCGTATTCGCTGATGTCCACGTCGATCACATCGTTCTGCGCCTTGTAGGGCGCGGCGGCATCGAGCGTTGGCGGGGAGAGCAGCGGCTCGATGGGGTCGGGCGCGTCGGCGGATGCGTTCTTCGACGAGGTGGATTGGCCGGGCGTGGCCTGGCCGGAACCGCCGGAGGCGCCATCGCCCTTCAGCACCAGCCAGCCGCCGAGCGCGAGCAGCGCCAGCACCAGCAGGAGGGTGATGACCACACCGGCCGCACTGCCGCGTTGCCGGCGTGCGCAGAAGGTGGGCGAATCGTTGCGTGAGGTTTTCATCGCGATGCTCCCTGGGAAACTCGTTTGAGGGCGGAACCTTGGCGCAGCACGCGCGCGGGCAGCGCGCGGGCGTCGTCGAAATCGAGCGCGCCACCGAGCAGGTCGCGCTGGCTGGAGAGCCAGCGGTCGGCCTCGTTGAAGGCGGCGGTGAGCGAATCCAGCGACAGGCCGATGGTGGATTCGTTGCCCGAGAGCAGCGCCTGTTCGCGGATCAGCGCGAGCTGCATGTCGATGCGCTCGATCTCCGCGTCGATGCGTTCCCCGCGCACGGCGGCCTGGGCATGCATGGCCTGGCGCGCGTCGATGACCTGCTTCTGCTGTTCCAGGCTGCGGCGCAGTTCCGCATCGAGGTCTTCGCGCGCCAGGCGCGCGTCGATGCCGTCTTCCTGCTTTTGCAGCATCGCGCTTTCCTCGCGCGCCGTGGCCTGCACGTGCGCGATGCCCTGGCCTGCGCCGAGCAAGCGCAGGTGCAACCACACCAGTTGCTCGATGCTTTCGATGCGGCCGCGCATGATGGGGTCTTTGTCCAGCAGCGCCACGATGTCGCTGGCGCGGCGCTCCAGCGATTCCTGCCGCATCCGGCGTTCGTGGTTCAAGGAGACGATCAGCTCGCGGTAGCGTTGCTCGGCGGAATCGGTGCCGGAGGAAAAGCGCTCCAGCTCGATCGCGTTGCGAAAGCGCCGGTTGTTCGCCAGCCAGGCCAGATAGGCGATTTCCAACCCCGCGCCGATCACGAGGAAACCGGGATTGACGAAGACGCCGAGCATGGCGAACGTGGCCAGCCCGAAGAAATTGGGCGGAATCGGCATCCCGAACGGACGCGCGACGAAGGCTTTCCAGAGGCGGCGGGCCAGGCTCATGCCACGCCCTCGCCGTAGTGGCGCAGCGCTTCGGGCACGAAACCGATGTCGGTGGCCTCGCGGATCGCGATGCGCATCTGGAAGGCCATCGTGTCCGGTGGCACCGGCGGCTGGTAGCCGATCAGGCAGCGCGCCAGCGCATCGAGCGGGGAAAGCCCGTCGGTGCGCACCAGCCGGTAGGCTTTCACCGCCAGCGCTTCGGCCGCGCCGGGCGTCAGCAGCGTGGGCAGCGGCAGGTTCGCCATCGCTTCCGCGCCGGGCGCGATGCCGAAACGCTTGAGCAGCGCGTTCAGCAGCGCCGCGCTCTCGGCAACGGTAGCCGTGGGCAGCAACGGTACTTTCACATCGACGCGGCCCGGTCGTTTGAGATCGACTTCGATCAGATCAGGCCGCGAGGAGGCGAGGATCCACATCAGCCGCCCGCGGTTGTCCGAATCGCTCATTTCCTGCGCGATCATCGAATACAGCCGCCCGGAAAGCCCGGAGTCGCCGCTGCCCGAGTCGCGCCGGCCCAGCGTCTGGTCGGCTTCATCCACGAACACGATGCAGCGCCCGAGCGCGCGGATCAGGCGGAAAATCTTTTCCAGATTGCCTTCGGAAGAACCCACCCAGCGGTCGCGGAAATTCTTGAGCTTGACGACGGGAACCCCTGCCTCGCCCGCGAGGCATTCCACGAGATAGGTCTTGCCGGTGCCGACCGGGCCGCAGAACAGGTAGCCCATCGGCAGCGCGCGCAGATCGGCGGCGTGCCAGAGTTTGATGTCCTGCCGCAGCCAATCCTTCAATGCGCCGGGCGCGTGGTAGTCGTCGAGCGTGCGGTGGGATTGCACGAATTCCAGCAGTTGCCCGGCGTCCTCCTCGATCATGGATTTCTTGGCGGCGGCGAAATCCGCGTGGCCGAGTTTCCGGCCTTCATGCGCACGCTGGCGCACCAGGGCCAGCAGCGCGCTGATGGTGACGCCGGTGAGTGCCTGCGCGGCCAGTTCGTCGCCCTGTCCGGGGTCGAACGCGGCGGGATGATCCAGGCGCAGTTGCGCCAGCGCGCGGGCGATCTGCGGGGCGTCCGGCATCGGAATCCGCAGCCTGGCCACGCGCGGGTTGAAGGCGATCTGCGGGTGCAGGTCGTTGAGGTTCTCGGCCAGCACCAGGCTCACGAAGGGCAGATCGCAGAACGGCGCTTCGCCGGCGAAATCCCGCACGAGACTCGCGAGGCTGGCCAGCTCGAAATCGCCGGGGGAACCTGCGGGCAGCCATTGATCCGCGCCACGCAGGATCAGCGCGACCGGTTCGGTTTCGCCACGCCCCAGCGCACGCAGGTTGGCGCGGTAGCGCAGGAAGCGCGCCACTACTTCCACCGCCTGGCGCGGCTCGCGCGGCAATGGGCCGAGCTTCTCGAACGCCGGCCATTCGCGCAGTTTTTCCACGCCGCGCAGCACCGCAAGGCCGTTGCCGGCGTCGAAGCCGAACACCACGGAAAAGCCGCCAAGCAGCTGCGCATCCAGGTATTGCGTCAGCGTCAGCAGCCGCCCGCCGTGCGGAAAGCGGTCGGCGACGTTGCCATGCAGCACGAACTGGCCGTGCGCGCCGCTTTCGTAGGCGAGCTTGAGTTCGGAAACCCACTCCGGGGCGCTGGCGTCGAGCGTCATCGCGCGTGACCTTCCGGCTCGTCAGGCCGATTCGCTGTCGCTGGCGCGCGGTGCCGCGCCCATGCTGCGTTCGGCCACCGGCGGCAACGGCGCGCCTTCGATGCTCAAGCCTTCGGCGGCGGCGAAATCGGCCAGGGCCTGGTCGGCGAGGGCCTGCTGTTCGGATTCCTTGAGGTTGATCTCGCCCATGTCGATGGAATCCTTCGCCACCCGGGCGCGACCGGCCTGCTTGGTGCGTTCTTCCTCGACCATCTCGTGCAGGCGGTTCAGCGTGTCGCCGGAGCCGCCGATCTGGCCGATCATGCCGGCCGCCATCTCGTTCATGTCCGCCAGCGCCTTCTTCATCTTCATGTCGTTGATCGCACCCTTGAGGCCGTCGATCTTGGCGCGCGCCGCGGTCACCGCCACGTCGCGGGCCTTGATGAGGTTCTGGTAGGTCTCCTCGGCCTGCGCAAGCTGGTTGCGGTTCTCGGCCAGTTCGCGCGTCACGGTTTGCAGGCGCAACGCCAGTTGCGCGGCGGCGGACTGGTTGCCTGCGCGCAGGTGCGCTTTCGTCTTGGCGCGCAGGTCGTTCTCCTCGGTTTCCAGCTTCTTCACCTGGCTCATCAGCCGCTCCGCCAGGCCGGCGTGCGCGGCCAGGCTCTGGTTGTAGCTGCCGATCTGCTTGCGCAGGTTTTCCTGCTCCAGTTCCAGCAAGGCTTCGGGATTGCGTTTCTCGATGCCGGAAACGAACAACGACAGGAAGCCGCGAAAGACGTTCATCAGGCGGGTGAACATGGAGGATTCCTCTTGAAATGGAAGCGGGTACGGAGAACATACGAAGCTTAACGCTTCGGCGGGCCATCTGCGTTGGCGCTGCCGGCTCGGGGACGTCATCGGGGGTGCGACGTGACCCTTCAATGGGGTACGGCGACGGTATCGGGGAAGGGCGCTTGTCCGCAGCGGTGCGGACGCGGGAGGCCGGATGCCGCTATTGCTGTGCGCCTTCCAGCATCTGCCGCGCATGCTCGCGGGTGGCGCGGGTGATTTCCACGCCGCCGAGCATCCGCGCCAGCTCCTGGATTCGACCGGAATCGTCGAGGAGGTCGATGCGGCTGGCGGTGGTTCCACCCTCCGCCGATTTGCTTGCGTACAGGTGTCGATGGCCCTGGGCGGCGACCTGCGGTAGGTGTGTGACGCACAGCACCTGGCAGCGCGAACCCAGTGCGCGCAAGGTTTGTCCGACGACTTCGGCCACCGCGCCGCCGATGCCGGTATCCACTTCGTCGAACACCATCGTGGCGACGTTGTCCTGCCCGAGCATGGCCACTTCGATGGCCAGGCTGATGCGCGAAAGCTCGCCGCCGGAGGCGACCTTGCGCAAGGGCCGCAGCGGTTGGCCGGGATTGGCGCTGACCTGGAATTCGGCCCGCTCGATGCCTTCCGGGTGCGGATGGCCGTCGCCAGCAGGTTCCAGTGCGATGGAAAAGCGCCCGCCGTCCATGCCGAGCGTGGCCATGCGTTCGCTGACCTCCCGGCCCAGGCGTTCGGCAGCAGCGGCGCGCGCGGCGGAAACCTGCGTTGCCAGTGCGCGCCATGCGGCAGCGGCGGCTTCGCGTTCGCGTTCGAGCCGGGCGAGGGTTTCGCCGCTGTCCGAAAGCGCATCGAATTCGGCCTGCAATTCGTCGCGGCGCTGCGCCAGGCCGTCCAGCGGCACGCGCTGGCGGCGGGAAAGTTCGTGCAGGCGGGAGAGTCTCGCGTCCAGTTCGACCAGGCGTTCGGGGTCGATGTCCAGATCGTCGCGCAGGCGATCCAGCGCGCTGGTCGCTTCGTCGAGCCCGATGGCGGCACCGTCGAGCAGCGCGTCGATTTCCGAAAGGCGCGGTTCGTGATCGACCAGCCGCGCCAGTTCCGAACGCACGCGGCGCAAGCCGGAAAGCATCGCGCCGTCTCCGGACAAGGCATCGGCGGCGCGGCCGCAGCCTTCGATCAAGGACGCGGCGTGGGATTGGCGGCGGTGCGCGGCGATCAGTTCCTCGATGGCGGAAGGCGCGAGGTTTTCGTGCGCCAGTTCCTGCACCTGCCGCGCCAGTTCATCGCGCCGTTGCGCGGGATCGCCTCGGCCGCGCAGATCGCCGATCTCCCGGTTGAGCCTGGCCCAGCGCCGCGCCGCTTCGCGCATCGCGGCGAGCGCATCGCCGTGCCCGGCGGCGGCATCGAGCAGGCGGAGTTGCCGGCCTCGTTCCAGCAGCGCCTGGTGCGCGTGCTGGCCGTGGATTTCCACCAGCAGCGCGCCCAGTTCGGCCAGTTGCGTTGCCGTGGCGGGCCGGCCGTTGATGTAGGCGCGCGAGCCGCCATCGGCGCGGATCGTACGGCGCAACAGGCATTCGCCGTCCTCGTCCAGATCGTTGCGGCGCAGCCATTCCAGCGCCGGGGAACCGGGCGCGGGCGAGAAGCGCGCGGTGAGTTCCGCGCGCTCGGCCCCGGCCCGCACCATGCTGGCGTCGGCGCGCTGGCCGGTGAGCAACAACAAGGCATCCACCAGCAGCGACTTGCCCGCGCCGGTTTCGCCCGATACCACCGTCAAGCCGGCGGAAAACCCGGCTTCCACGGCGCTGACGATGGCGAAATCCTTGACGAACAGGGAAACGAGCATGGGATGGGGGCGTGCAGAAGGTGGCTGGAACGAGGCGGCGCGCACGCTATCATGGGCCGCAATTGTTTGCCCGCCAATTTGCCCGCCAATCCGCGGCGATGGGTACACTGGCTCGATCCCACCGCGTGAGTGTCCGGATGGAGGATGTCAGCCAGCTTCTGATCGCAGCCAACGCCGGCGACCGCGCCTCGGCCGATCGTGTCTTTGCGCTGGTCTATGCCGATCTCAAGCGCCTCGCGCAGCGTCGGGTCGTCGGCGCCGACGCCAGGCACGGGGGGGCTACTTCCCTGGTGCACGAAGCCTGGTTGCGCATGGCCCAGGCCAGCGACATGCAGGTCAACAACCGCGCGCATTTCTTCGCGCTGGCGGCGCAGGTGATGCGCCAACTCGTGGTCGATCGCTCACGCCGCGTGGCGGCGGCCAAACGCGGCGGCTGCCAGGTGGCGGAGGATTTCGACGAGTTTTCCGAGCGCGTCGGCTCGCCGGACGAAGCGCAGCGCCTGCTGGAACTGGATCAGGCGCTCGACCGCCTGGCCGCGCTCGATCCGCAACTGGTGCAGCTGGTCGAAATGCGCTTCTTCGCCGGGCTGGAACTGGAAGAAATCGAAGCGCTGACAGGCCGCTCCGAGCGCAGCCTGCGACGCGACTGGCGACGCGCCCGCGCCGTGCTGCATGTCGTGCTCGACGCTGGGCACAGCGCCGATGCCTGAACCCATCGACCAGGCGCGCTGGAGCCGCTTGCATCGGCTTCTGGACGAGTGCTTCGATCTTCCCGCCGACGCGCGCGCTGCGCGACTGGCCGAATTGGAACGCGAGGATGCCGCCCTCGCGGCGGAACTTGGCCGTCTGCTGGATGCCGATGCGTGCGATGGCCTGCTCGATGGCGATGTGGGGCAGGCCGCGCCATCCATCGTGCGGGCGCTGGCTGAATCTCAAGCAGCGCCATTGATGGGCGGCACCCGGCGCGTCGGCCATTATCGGCTGATCGAACGCATCGGCCAGGGCGGCATGGGCGAAGTCTGGCGCGGCGAGCGCATCGACGATTTCGAGCAGGCCGTCGCCGTCAAACTGATCCGCCCCCTGCTCGACAGCCCGCACCTGCGCGATCGCTTTGCACGCGAACGCCGCATCCTGGCGCGGCTCGAACATCCCTGCATCGCGCGCCTGCTCGACGGCGGCATCGCCGACGACGGCACGCCGTGGTACGCGATGGAGTTCGTGCGCGGGCAGGACATCGTGCGTCATGCCGACATGGCCAACCTGGGCGTGCGCGCCCGCGTCGAACTGGCCTTGCAGGTCTGCGATGCGGTGGCGCATGCGCAGGCGCACCTGGTGGTACATCGCGATCTGAAGCCTTCCAATATCCTCGTGGACGAAAGCGGCCGCGTGCGGGTGCTGGATTTCGGCATCGCGCGCCTGCTCGACGACAGCGCCGACGCCGGCCTTACCGCCACCGGCGTACGCCTGTTCTCGCCCGCCTATGCCGCGCCCGAACAGATACGCGGCCAGATCGTCGGCACCGCCGCCGATGTGTTTTCGCTCGGCGCGGTGCTGCACGAACTTTTCACCGGAAAACCGCCGCATCCGGCGCGCAGCGCCGCCCCGGATCGCCTGATCGCAGGTCTTGCCGAAGAAACCGCACCGCGCCCAAGCCAGACCCTTCGAACCACCGCGCACACCGGCATCACCGCGCGCGAACTGCACGGCGATCTGGACACCATCGTGGCCACTGCACTGCAGCCGGATCCTGTGCGCCGCTATGTCGGCGCCGCGCAACTGGCCGACGACCTGCGCCGCTGGCTCGATGGCCGCCCCATCGCGGCGCGGCCGGATACCGCCGGCTATCGCCTCGCCAAGTTCGTCTTGCGCCATCGCTTCGCCGTCGGCAGCGCCGCTGCCGTGCTGCTGGCCTTGCTCGCTGGCCTTGCTGCGGCCTTGTGGCAGGCCGAAGTCGCGCGCGATCACGCCCATCGCGCCGATGCGGAAGCGGCGCGCGCCAATCTCGAGGCCCAGCGCGCCGAGCACGAGGCCGAGCAGGTCAGGGCGCAGGCCGCCCGTACCCGCAAGGTGAAGGAGTTTCTCGTCGGCATCTTCGTGCAGGCCGATCCCCTGCGCCGTGCCAGCGACAGCCCGGCCACCGTCGCCGAGGCCTTCGATGCCGCATTGGAACGCGCCCGCGCCGAACTGGCCTCCGATCCCGTGTTGCAGGCCGACGTGCTCGATGACTTTGGCGAAATCCGCGCCAACCAGGGGCGCTTCGACGATGCCCAGGTGCTGTTCGAGCAGGCCGTCGCCGTGGCGCGGGCCGAATACGGCGACCATCATCCGGTGCTGGCCGAATCGCTCTCCAATCTCGGCGTGACCTATCAGTTCCGGGGTAACCCGCTGGCTGCCGAACCGTATTTCGAAGAGGCCGTTTCCATTTTCACCGAGAACGATGGCGGCGATCCGCTGGCGCTGGCCCGCGTGCTCAACAACCTCGCTTCGGTGCGGCAGGCGCAAGGCCGGCTGGCGGAAGCCAGCGACCTGATCCACCGCGCCCTTCCCGTGTTTCGCAGCCATCTGGAAGAGAACGATCCGCAACTGGCGCTGTACATCACCAATGCCGCCACGCTCGATGCCAACGCCGGGCGGGGCGATGCCGCCGAGGCCGGTTTTCTGGACGCCATGCGCATCGTGGAAAAACACCAGGGGCCGGATTC
Source organism: uncultured Aquimonas sp. (assembly GCA_964536455.1). Lineage (GTDB taxonomy): Bacteria > Pseudomonadota > Gammaproteobacteria > Xanthomonadales > Xanthomonadaceae > Denitratimonas. The sequence continues at coordinate 9,224 of CAZHXV010000020.1, read as the reverse complement.
CCCGCACCTGTGGCCCAACCTCTCCGGCCTGGCCGGCGTGCTGCACGACCGCGGACAAACGGACGAAGCCGCCGCCCGTTACGAAGGCGCCCTCGCCATCGCGCGCAAGACCTACCGCACCGATCATCCGTGGGTGGCGCACAGCCTGATCGACGTGGGCTGGGTGAAGGTGGAGCGCGGCGAATACGAGGCGGGCGAGCGCGATCTGCAAGAGGCCATCGCCATCCACACCCGCCTGAACAGCCCGCGCGTGGTCAACGGCCTGCGCCGCCTGGGGGTTTCACAGGCGCGCCGGGGCGACCTGTCCACCGCCCGCGCCACGCTGCAGCGTGGCTGGGACACCTGCGAAGCACGCGACCAGCGCGACTACGGCAACTGCGTGGTGATGCGGGCCAACCTCGCCAACGTGCTGGCCCGCAGCGGCGAAGCCGAAATCGCCCTCTTGCACGCCGATGCCGCTGTTGCGGCGCTGGCCGGACACACCGGCATGGCCGACCAGAAATCCCAGGCCCTGCAAGCCCGCGCCGCCGCGCTTGCGGCACTGGACCGCATCGACGACGCCCGCCTCGCCCACGACGAAGCCGTGGCATTGCTCATCGACGCCTTCGGCCCCGCGCACCCCACCACTCGCGAAGCCATCGTGCTGCGGGATGCGGTGGCAAGGGACTGATTCGCCAGAAACCCGGCGGCGGCAGCCGGGCCGAACGCGGTGGCGTTCGTCCGGCCCCTGAGGTACGGGCGCATTCAGGGTTTTTCGCCCGTGGGTTCGGGCTTGATCGAAAACTCCATCGTCCAGGCCGTGATCACCGGCTCCTTCCACGCGGCTTCCATGTCGTCGTAGTAACCGCCGCTGATCTCGCCCTTCCACGCCAGCTTGCCGGTCAGCACGCCGTCCTTGAGGGTGTAATCGGTGGCGGTCGCCCCTTCGGTATCGAAGGTGGCGGGTATGCCGGTGTCAATGCGCACGCCGTACAGGTCGATGTGGTCGGGCAGGTCGAACTGGAAGTTCGCCGCATCGGCGCCAAACGGGATGCTTGGCCGGAAGGACAGCACGGCGCCGTAGGCACCGTCGTCGAAGGCGTTGCCGCTGCCCCAGTAATTCACGTCGTCCAGCGGCTTCTGCGCGAAGACAACCTGCTGGATGGACGGGATGCCGTTGAATTCCCCCCAGGACCAGGCGCGGGCATGGGTCAGGGTGTAGGTTTTTCCGTCGATGGTGATGGTGGCATGGGATTGCAGATTTTCGGCCTGGCCGGTTCCGGCCGCCAGCAGCGCGGCGACAAGCAGGGCGAGGGTGGGTTTGGTTTTGAATCCGGTCATGATTACTTCCTCCGTTCGGACAACAGTGCACGCAGCGCCGCCAGTTCTTCGCGCAGCGCCGAAACTTCCGCTTCGAGCTTGGTGTTGAGCCCCTGGATCGCCGCCAGCGCCACGCCATCGGCATCCACGCTGGCGATGTGGGTGTCGTCCTCGCCGTTGAGGCCGAAGGCGGCGTGGAAATCCTGCGCCATCGGGCCGAGGTGGCGCAGGTTTTCGCCATCGACCTTGTAGCGCCAGGTGCTGAGCGGAAGCGCCAGCACCCGCGCCAGCACATCGACGCCATCCACCGCTTCGATGTCGGCCTTGCGATTGCGGTCGGAACTGTTCGTCCACGACCCGCCAACGCTCAGATAGGCGCCCGTGCTGGTGTTGATGAAACGGCCGATGGGAACCGATGGCGTGGACGTGGTTCCGAACCACACGCCGCCGGTGGCGCGCACCAGGAACTGGTTGGGGCCGGTGCTGACCACGGGGTTCAACTCGTCGGTAGTCGCATCGGCCCAGATGAACGTGCCTTCGTCGCCATCGGGATCGGGGCTGTTGGCGATGTTCTGGCAGGCGAAATGCGTCTGAGCGGCTGTGCCGGGGCGCACCTTGGCGTTGGAGCCGCCGGCCCAGGAGAGAAGACCGCCCGCACAGTTTTTGATGCCGCCGCTCACCGTGGCGGCTTCGCCGCTTGCCGCGTTGCTGTTGCCGCCCGTGACGGTGGCATCGATCGCACCCGCGAGATTGTTGCCACCGCCCGAAACCGTGGATGTAACCGCGGAAGCGTTGTTGTGGTGGCCGCCAGCCACGCTGGAATCAAGGCCCGTCGCGCTGTTGAAACGGCCACCGCCGACGGTGGCGCTGCCGACGAAATTGCCGCCGGGCGGAAGCTCCTGCGTGGCGTTGGCGGTGTTGTTGAATCCGCCCGCCACGGTGTTGCCGTAGCCCAGCGCCTGGTTGTCGAGGCCGCCGCCGACGCTGCTGTTTTCGCCGCTGGCAAGGTTGTTCCTGCCGCCGCCGATGAAGCCGTTCAGGCCGCTGGCGACATTGCTCCTGCCGCCGGAGACGGTGGAATAGTCGGCGTTCGCCCGGTTCTGGCCGCCGCCGCCCACCATGCCATATTCGCCATTCACCGCGTTGTTGTTGCCACCGCCGACTCCACCGTATTGGGCATTGACCCGGTGATTGGAGCCGCCGACGATGGAGGCAAGCCCCGCGTTGATCTGGTTGGCGAGGCCTCCGCCGATCACGGCGCGTTGACCGCCGTTGATCTGGTTCTGCGCGCCGCCGCCGATGACCGACCAGATCGATGGCGTGCCGCCCACCGTGGTCATCGAATTGATTTCGCCGCCTCCGATGACATTCGAAGAGCCGGTGAGCAGGGAATTGTCTCTCCCCGCGCCAATGAACTGATTCGATCCGCTCACGGCATTGCCTCGACCACCCGCGATCGCGTTCGCGACCCCCGAGTTGATGGCGTTGTGGTAGCCGCTGCCGATGAAGTTGTAATTGCCGCTCACCGTGTTGCGATCCACATCGACGTAGGCGGGGTCGCTGCCCGCTGCCGCGCCGCCCGCGACGATGACGCTGCCGCGCGCCGTGGCGGAGACGGTGTTCGCCGCACTGCCGCCCACCAGATTGGGCACGGGATTGGTGGCCGTGGCATCGGTGCTGGGCTGAACCCGCAGCGCGCGCAGATTGTTCACTCGCACCTCCAGCGCCACCGCATCCGTGGTGCCGATGAAGTTCGTGCCCGCCGTGGTGTCGGCATTGCCGGTCAGATCCCAGCCCGCGCCCGCGCCGCCGGTGGCGACGCAGGTGACGCTGCCATCCTCGGCGATCTGGCCGATGGCGTTGTTGCCCGCGCAGACGCCGGTGACGCGGCGCTGCACCTGCGCGGCATCGATCTGCTCGGTGCCGATGGCGTTGCTGGCGATCTTGGCCGAGGTGACGGCACCGTTGGCGATCTTGATCGTGGTGACGGCACCGTTGGCGATCTTGATCGTGGTGACGGCATCGCCGGAGATCTTGTCGGCGGTGACCGCCAGACCAGCGATCTTGGCGGTGGACACCGCGCCGTCGGCAAGCTGGTTCTTGCCCACGGCAAGATCCGCCACCGTAGCCGCGAATTCGGCGCTGGCGGTGACCTGGGCGTAAGGCGTGGGTGCAATGGCGCTGGGTGGGTCGAGCGTGGCGTAGGCGCCCACTTCCGCGCCGCGCCGCACTTCCAGCCTCAGGAAGCGCTCGGCCCCGCTGAAGGCAGCATCGCCGAAATCCAGCGAAACGGTAAACATGCCGCCCGAAACGGGGATGTCGTCGAGGGTTTGCGGCGTGCCCACCGGATCGCCGTCGGGCCCGTCGAGCAAGGTGAAGCGCAGGTCGTAAGCGCCCTGCGCCGGTTCACCGCCATCGGTGAGGTGGCCCTGATAGGTGAAGTCCGTGCCGATGGCGGCGGCATGGCCGCACAGCGCCGCCAGCGCGGCGGCCAGCGCGAGGCGGGAGACGTGGGTGATGGGTGTCATGGGATCAGTCCTCGAAACCGTTGCTGAAAATGTCCGAACCGGGCACCTGGCTGGCCCCCGTGGGTTGCTGGAACCCGCCGCTCAACGTGAAGCCGCCACCCGTCGCGGGCACGGCGGTGGCCTGCGCGATGGTGCTTTCCAATACGAATGCATCGGCCTGCGAACGCCCGCCACCCCCTGCGATGGCTTGGCGGGTGATGGCGAAATCCCCGCCTTGCGATTGCGCCTGCACGGCACAGGTCGCAAGCAGCGCCAGCAGGGCGAAACCACGGGATCGGGACATGGCGGACACCTCGTTTCTGGGGATGCCAGGCATAGAACGCGAAAATTTCCGGACAGCGGCCACGGTTCGGGAACGGTTCCGTCATGCGGGAGGGTGATTCTCGCAACTGGTTGAAAAACCATATGAATATTAGGCTGCGTGCTTACCTGTCCCGATAAATGGCAAGCGCAACGCGATTCCGGTTTTCCGGATCGATGCTGACTTCGAGCACGGCACCGGGCTGTATCTGCGGGATGTGCAGGCGCGATACCAGGCCACGGGTGCTGGCCGCGTAAGGCGCGCCATCGGCGGGATGTACTTCCAGGGAAAAGCCGACCACCGGGTTGTCGTTGACGCTGATGCCGGTATCCCAGATGTCCAGCACCCGCGCAGTGGCGGGGATGCCGTGCGCGCGGATGCGCTGGGCCTCGCCCTCGCCGGAAAGGCGATCGACGATGGCGCAGCCGCTGCCGGCCAGCAGCCAGAAGGCAAGGAAACAGGCAAGCAAGCAGCGGCTGGAACGGTTCATGGCGGCCCGGCCTCATTCGAAACCGTCGGAGAAGATCGCTTCCCCCACGATGGGCAGGCGGGCCACGCCGAGGCGTGGCTGGTTGCTGATGGTCGAGAACTCGCCGCCGACATGGATCGAAGGTGTCGCAGCGTCGATGGACAGGGCAAGCACGATGCTGTCCGCGGTGGGATTCCAACCCGGATCGGCCGTGCCCGCGCCGATGCTGGAGAGTTTGGCGATGCGACTGCGCGGTGCGCCGCCCAAGCTGGAGAATTCGCCGCCCACGAACACCGGCCCGAAGGGATCCACGCGATCGGCCGCCAGGGCGTACACGCTGCCGTTGGCCGACGGGTTCCAGTCCGGATCGACCTGCCCCGTGCTGGAGAGTTTGGCGATGCGGTTGCGCGTGCCGCCGCCGATGCCGGTGAAATAGCCGCCCACATAGACATCGCCCGTGGCATGCACGGCCAGCGCGCGAACCGTGTCGCTGGCCCCCGGCGTGTTCCACGGCTGCACGGCTCCGGTGCTGCCGCCCAACAAGGCGAGGCGGGGAATCGACAGGCCGCCGATGCTGGTGAACTCACCGCCCACATACACCGCGCTGCCGCTGCCGAGCGCCAGGGCGAACACCCAGCCGTTGGCTCCCGACGGGTTCCAGGTGGCATCGACGGTCGCCGTGGCGCCGCCGGACAGTTTGGCGAGGTGATCGCGCGGCACGCCGCCGATCTGGGTGAACGCACCCCCTGCATACACCTCGCCGCTGGCGTCCACGGCCAGCGCGAAAACCTCCTCGTCCGGCGCTGGATTCCAGCTTCCATGGACGACGCCGGCAGCGTTCAGGCGGGCCAGGTTGGTGCGGTTCAGGACACTGACGCGGGTGAAGTAGCCACCCACATACACCCTGTCGTCGGCATCCACGGCCAGTGCCGCAACTCTGCCGTCGATCTGCGGACTCCAGCCCTCATCCAGCGTGCCATCCGGGCGCAGGCGCAGGATGTTGTTGTGCGCCATGCCGTCGGCTGCGACGAAATTGCCGCCGACGATCGTGCCGCCATCGGACTGCCGCGCCAGCGCGTTGACATTGGTGCTGCCCGTGGATGAGTCGTAAACATTGGCCAGTGCGGCCTCGGCTGCGCCGGAGGCGTTCAGCCTGGCGAGGGAGGTGCGGAACTGGCCGCCGATATGGGTGAACCAGCCGCCCGCATGAACCGTGCCATCGGTCGCCAGGGCCAGGGCATAGACTCCGCCGCTCGACGATGGGTTCCAGTTGGCATCGACGCTGGCCGTCACGCCGCTGGAAAGTCTGGCGATGCGGTTGCGTGCGATGCCGCCGATGCTGGTGAAGTGCCCGCCGGCATAGACCGCGCTGTTGGCCTCGTCCACGGCCAGGGCATGAACCAGACCGGCCACCGAAGGGTTCCAGGGCATGAGCGAACCCGCGCTGTCCCATCTGGCGAGGTAGCTGCGCGATGCGGCGCCTACCTGGGTAAAGGCGCCGCCCGCATACACCTGTCCGCTGGCATCCACGGCCAGGGCGTAGACCCGGTTGTTCAGCGATGGATTCCAGTTGGCATCGGCCGCGCCGGCGCCGCTGGCGGACAGCTTGGCGAGGCCACTGCGCGGCTGACCGCCGATCATGGAGAACCAGCCACCCACATATATCGCGTTGCTGACGGTATCCACGGCCAGGGCGAGAACCTCACCGTTCGACGATGGGTTCCAGGTGGCATCCACCGTGCCGGTGTTGCTGCCGGAATGTTTAGCGATGCGGTTGCGTGCAACGCCGCCGAAGCTGGTGAACAGGCCACCCGCATACACATCGCCGTTGCCGTCCACGGCCAGGGCGGAAACCATGTCGTTCGGCGACGGGTTCCAGGTGGAATTGGCCGCGCCCGTGCCGTCTCCGGCGAGTTTGGCGAGGTTGTTGCGCGCTCTGCCACCAATGTTGGTGAAATGGCCGCCCGCATAGACCGCACCGCTGGGGGCCACCGCCAGGGCAAGCACTGAGCCGTCTGCCGACGGGTTCCAGGCGGGATCCAGCGTGCCATCGGGCAGTAGTCGTGCGATGTTGTTGCGCGGCGTGCCGTTGACATGGGTGAAAGACCCGCCGAACACCACGCCGCCATCGGGCTGCCGAACGACGGCCCAGATGCCGCCGTGGGTCATCAGGTTCAGATTCGGCGAGGCATCGGGCAAGGGAGACTGCGCCAGCGCGCCGGTACTCATCAGCGCCAGAACCAGCCACGCCAGAACGGCGAGGCTGCGATGGCTCCTGGGGGCAAGGATGGGTAAAGGACAGGCCGCGCGCTGCGAAAAACTGCGGAACCAGGACATGACGGATGCCTCGCGTGTTGGGGTGCCAGGCATGGAACGCAAATAGTTCCGGACAGCGGCCACGGTTCGGGAACCGCCCCGACATGGCCGTGCTGCGCCGCGCTGCAGGGAGCGCGCGCCGCCATCGGCGCGCACCGGGCGGCAGGCATTCGCCGTCTTCGCCCGATCCTGCCCGCAGCAGGTTGGCGAAGGCGGCTGGAACAGGACGGCGCGCGCTATCATGGGTTGGAATCGCAGCCAAACGCCCCGGCCCGAGGGGCTTGGATCCCGGCCTTGCGTCGCCATCCTTGGCGCAACCCCAACACCACACGATCCGTGCCTTGAATCTTCAGCTTGATCCCCGCTCCCGTCACCTGCTGCGCGCCCTGATCGCGCAATACGTGCGCGAAGGCGTACCGGTGGGTTCGCGCACGCTGGCGCGGCAGGCGGGCCTGGACATCAGCCCGGCGACGATCCGCAATGTGATGGCCGATCTGGAAGAGGTTGGCCTGGTCACCACGCCGCACACCTCCGCCGGGCGCGTGCCCACCGCGCAGGGCTATCGGTTGTTCGTGGATTCGCTGTTGCAGGTGGAGCCATTGGATCCGGCGGAACTGGCGCGCCTTGGCCAGCACTTGCCGGCCCAGGCCGGTACCCGCGATCTGGTCAGCAACGTCTCCGAACTGCTGTCCGCGATGACGCATTTCGTCGGCCTGGTCACCGTGCCCAAGCGCGACCAGTTCGCCTTGCGCCACATGGATTTCGTGCAGATCGACCCGGAGCGGGTGCTGGTGATCCTGGTGTTCGCGGACAACGAAGTGCAGAACCGCATCGTCCGCACCCGGCGTCCGTATTCGCACGCGGAACTGGAACAGACCGCCAATTACCTCAACCAGAACTTCGCCGGAACGCCGCTTTCGGCGATCCGCGCCCAGTTGCAGCGCGACCTGCGCGAAGCCGGCAATGCGGTGCAGCGTTACGTCGCGGTCGCCGCCGATGTGGCCGAAACCGCCTTTGCGCCGCCGCCGGGCGACGAGGTGATGGTGACCGGGCAAACCCAGTTGATCGGCGTGCAGGAGCTTGCCGACCTCGACCGCCTGCGCGAACTGTTCGAAACCTTTTCGCGCAAGAAGGAGCTGCTGCAACTGCTGGAAGGCTGCATCACCGCGCAGGGCGTGCGGCTGTACATCGGCGAGGAAAGCGGCGTTGCGCCGCTGGAACAATGCAGCGTCGTCACCGCCCCATATGGCGCGGACGGCAAGGTGATGGGCGTGCTCGGCGTGATCGGCCCCACGCGCATGGCCTATGAGCGCGTGATCCCGATGGTGCAGGGCGCAGCCCAGGTGCTGGGCGCGGCCTTGAATCGGGCCAATCAGCCCCAATAAGCGGATTTCCTTGAAGTTTCCCTCTCTCCGTTGGCACGGGGAGCAAGGGAGCGGCGCAGATTTTCAATTCCGTGAGAACCCAATGATGAGCAACGAAACCGAACAGGCCGCCGCGCCGGAATTGCCCGAGGCCATTCAAGAGGCGCGCATCGCCGAACTGGAACAGCAACTCGGCCAGGTGCGGGACGAACAATTGCGCGAGCGCGCGGAGCTTGAGAACCAACGCCGCCGCCTGATCCGCGACGTGGAGCAGGCCCGCAGGTTCGCCAACGAGAAGCTGCTCGGTGACCTGTTGCCGGTGCTGGACAGCCTCGAAGCCGGGCTTGCCGCCGACGGCAGCGCGGACAAGCTGCGCGAGGGTGTGGAACTGACGCTGCGCCAGTTGCAGCGCGTAGCCGAAAGCAACGGCCTTCGCGTCGTCGATCCCGCTGGCGAAGCCTTCGACCCGGAAAGGCACCAGGCCATGAGCATGATCGAATCCCCGCAACACGCACCGGATTCCGTGGTGCAGGTCTATCAGAAGGGCTACCTGCTGAATGAGCGGCTGTTGCGCCCGGCGCTGGTGGTGGTGGCGAAAAAGGATTGATCGCCGGCAGCAGAGCTTGCTCCGCTACGAAAAATCGTCGCGAACGGGTCTTGAACCGCCAGCGCCACGCCTCACATAGCGAACATCCGGCCGCTGGCCGAACATTTTTGGAAAATCTCAGGAGAGCATCATGGGCAAGATCATCGGCATCGACCTTGGCACCACCAACAGCTGCGTCGCGGTGATGGAAGGCGCGAAGGTTCGCGTCATCGAAAACGCCGAAGGCGACCGCACCACGCCTTCCATCGTGGCCTACAAGGACGGCGAAGTGCTGGTCGGCGCGGCCGCCAAGCGCCAGGCCGTCACCAACCCCAAGAACACCTTCTACGCGGTGAAGCGC